>DYPB01000013.1:19576-32740 GCA_020720185.1 Flavobacterium psychrophilum
GCAAAAGGCATAGCTGGTTTAAAGTTTTCGAATAATCCTATTGATCGTTCAACCTCTTTACATAATGGTTTTGTATCTACTCCTGTCCATTTTGCCCCGTTTATAGCAAAATCGGCTTTGCCAAAAACAACTCTTGGATTATTTGGGTCAAGTGCTTCGGCTTTGGCATAAATTTCCATAGTTTTTCCTGATAATTTCATTCCATTTGTCATTGGATCTGCAACTATCCAAGCAGTATTTATCAATGCTTGCAGGCAATACAATTCTGAATTTTTAGTATCTTTTGCCATTTCAATATCTAATGCCTCCTGAGCCTTTGTTAGCAATGCCGTAATTTGTTCTTTGTCTTTGGTTTTAAAAGCTTCAGTTGTATTTACCATTGCAAGATAATAATTTGGCAACCAGCTATTTTTTTCAGCAGCAGCAATTCGTTCAAATAATGCCGATGCTTCGGTGCTTTTGCCTTCTTTCCAAAGTCCCATTGCCTTGCCCATTCCTTCTTCAAATTGTTGTGCTGTTAAGAAACTGCTTACAAATAGTACGATTGTTGTGATAATTTTTGTCATAATTTTTTGATTTTTTTTGTGATTAATTATTTATTGATTTTAAATTTGATGTAAAAGTATATTCTTTGTATTTATTGCAAAATTAATAATTGCTGAATTGTTATTTTTTGATGCTGAATTGTTGTTTTTAAATTATTTTATTTGCTTTTTTAAGGAGAAATCTTATTTGCTAATAATTCTGAAATTTAATTTTCTAATTTATTCCCCCTTCGGGGGTTAGGGGGCTTAAAGATCCTTTAACTGATTTGTTTTTTTATCGCTGCTAATCGTCCAGAAAAAACCTACAAAGAAAAACCGATCGGCAGTTGGGGTAACTTCTCTCCTATTATATATTCCATTTGTTTTTGTGTTGGTATATTCATATCCAAAAACATTTTGAGTCCCAAAAACATTAGAAACTGAGAAATATAATATCTTTTGAGTGGTTAATAAATAGACCCAAGAGAAACTTAAACTGTTATATTCTTTCGTTTTTCCATTCATAAAAACCGTTTCATTTGGGTCATTATAAGGTCGTCCAGAAGCAAAACTATGGGTTAAACCAATTTGCGATTTCCAGTCATTTATCCAATATTTTGTTACTATTGATGCCGTATGATTTGCAACAAAACTTGGAGTTGCCGTGGTCGAAAAGTTTTTATAATCTCGTTTGCTATCAATGTAGGAGTAGGAAATCCAGTATTCTAAATTTTTTATATTTTTATTATCTCTCCAATAAAGGTCTAATCCTTTTGCAAAACCATTTCCATTTTGATTAAAAACACTATTGTATTGTGCGGTTTGAGTATCATATTTTACTAAATTAGAATAGTCTTTAAAATAGGTTTCAGCTCTAAAAGTTTGTCCGTCCTTATTATATTGAAAATTAAAAATATAATGCTGTGCTTTTTCACTTTCAAATTGATGATTGTTTGAAAATTTAACCAAATCTTGTTTTGGTGTTTGATTAAAATTACCATAAGCCAATGCAAACTGACTGTTTCTTGCAACTTTATAAGCCATCGAAAATCTTGGTGAGAGTGTATTTTCATTTAATAAATTATTATTTGTAGCACGCAAACCTATTTTTGCTGCCAATTCTTTAGAGAAGAAAACCTCCGCTTCGGTAAAAAATGCTCCTATACTATTGGTGTAACCAGAATTGAAATTACTGCCCGAAGTTGAAACAAAATCTTCATTAAATTGGGTAATAAAATAATCTGTTCCTAAATTTAACTTCAATCTATCCGAAATTGTTTTTTTAAATTTCAATTTCAAATGTGTAGCCTTTTCATCGTTAATAATATTACCAGGATTGCTTAAATTAATTTTATTTTGACTAAAACCATAACTTAAACCTGATTGTATTTGCCATTTTGTTCCAAAATTTCCTTTGTAGGAACTATTCATATAAAAATTATTATTGTTTAAATTAATCATAATTTTATCAATATAATTGATGCTTTCTTGATTTAATTCAAAATCTGAAACATCAAAGGCAGCATATAATTTAAAAATTCCATTGGCAAAATTATATCTATAAACTGCCTCACCAGATGCTGATTGATAAGGTTTTTTCCAATCTACATTTTGTTTGATTGTAGCAATATAAGGAGCCAAATTGATATAATTAGCATTGACAGAAAGTGAGCTTTTAGTGAATTTTTTAGTATTTCCTACTGATAAACCAACGGTCATAAAACCCCAATTGGTTTGATTTTGTGTAGCTTCATCGGCAGTGTTTAATAATAAAACCGATGACAAAGCCTCACCAAATTCAGCCGAATAACCGCCTGTAGAAAACGACATTCCAGAAAATAAAAAAGGAGAAAATCGACCACGAGTGGGTAAATTATTTGTTGTGGCATTATACGGTTGAGCAACCCGAATACCATCTACAAAAGTTTGGGTTTCGTCAGCCTCGCCGCCCCGAACAAAAAGTCGTCCATCTTCACCAACATTATTAGTGCCTGGCAAGGTTTGTAAGGCTGCAATAATATTTCCTGCACTGCCAGCGGTGGTAACAATATCAAGAGGTTTGAGTACTGAAACCCTTGCTTTATCACCCGAATCGAGGTTTCCTGCAGCAATTACAACCGTATCAAGTGTATTGATACTTTCTTTCAAAATTAGGGTTTGATTCTGAAATTTTTCTATATTAATTATAATTTCTTTAGAATCATAAGTTAAACAGCTTATCACTAAAGTTTTACTTCCTGTAAGGTTTGTAACAAATGTAAATTCGCCATTTTCATTGCTGGTTGTTCCATCATAACTACCATCTATATAGATGTTTGCATTAGCAATAGGTTTGTTTTTTTTGTCTAATATTTTGCCAGAAACGGTCGTTTGAGCAAAAATAATAGTCGATAAAAATAAAAATACTACGGATAAAATTATTTTACTTTTCATTTTTACTTTCTTTAATTGGAATTGCCTTGTCTGTTTGCAAAAGCTCGGGTCGTGAATTTCCGATTTCATTTTGATATTTTTTTGATTTATTAGTGCAAATATGATTGGATTGGCAAAGGTAAAAAACAAAAACTAACTGAATTGTAAAAAAACTATACTGAATTGTAATTCTTTGGGTTTAAAATTGCTTTTTCGATTTGATTGTGGTACTTTGCAAGAAAAATCTAAATATGCTTTCTTCTAATTTTTATAATATTCTAATAAGAGAATTTCCGTTTAAACCCACTTTAAAACAGGATATATTTTTTCAGAAAATAGCAACATTTATTGCCAATCCAAAATCGGATGGAATATTTGTGCTCAAAGGATATGCAGGAACAGGAAAAACAACTGTCATCTCTACCATTGTAAATAATTTAATGACTATTAATAAAAAATATGTAATGCTGGCTCCAACGGGTCGGGCGGCAAAAGTTATTGCTAATTATTCTCAAAAACCAGCCTTTACGATTCATAAAAAAATATATTTCCCGAAAAATTCTGGCGGTGCTGTTTCATTTGTTTTGCAACCAAATAAACATAAAAATACCATTTTTATTGTTGATGAAGCCTCAATGATATCAGATGTGGCGACAGAAAGTAAATTGTATGCAAATGGCTCATTATTAGACGATTTGGTTACATATATTTATGGAGGTGAGAATTGTAAGATGATATTATTAGGGGATACGGCTCAATTGCCTCCCGTAAATTTAGATATTTCGCCAGCATTAAACAACAATCTGTTAGAACTAAATTATAACAAATCAGTTGATTGGATAGAGCTTGATGAAGTAATGCGGCAGGAAGAAAAATCAGGGATTTTGTACAACGCTACCGAACTCCGAGAGTTGTTAAAAGACAGTTTTATAACCGATTTTAAATTTCAATTAAAAGGATTTAAAGATATAATCAGATTAATTGACGGATATGATATTCAGGATGCTATAAACCAATCGTATAGCAATTATTCTATTGAAGATACCGCTTTTATTGTTCGTAGTAATAAAAGAGCCAATCAATATAATGAACAAATTAGAACTAAAATTTTAGATAAAGAATCGGAACTATCAACAGGCGATTATTTGATGGTTGTAAAGAATAATTATTTTTGGCTAAAAGAAAAAGACGAGGCAGGATTTATTGCTAATGGAGATATTATTGAGGTTTTAGAAATTTTTAGTTTCAAACAATTATATGGTTTTAATTTTGCAAAAGTAAAAATTAGAATGGTCGATTATCCGAAGCAAATTCCGTTTGAAACGGTTTTGATTTTAGACACAATTAAAAGTGAATCTCCGTCGCTAACCTATGAAGAATCAAATAAATTATACGAAGAAGTGATGAAAGATTATGAACACCTGACCACAAAGTATGCTAAATTTCAGAAAGTAAAAGCCAATGAATTTTTTAATGCCTTGCAAGTAAAATTTTCTTATGCAATAACCTGTCATAAAAGTCAAGGCGGGCAGTGGAACACTGTTTTTATTGAGCAACCGTATCTGCCTAATGGCGTTGATAGAGATTATATTAGGTGGCTTTATACGGCTATCACTCGGGCAAAAGACAAACTATATCTTATTGGTTTTAAAGACGATAGCTATATTCGGGACTAAAATTTTATTGTTAGGATTAAACTATTTGCAGAAACAAATGTCTTAATATCATAACTTTTAAAAAAATAATTAAAATGAAAAAAATAGTTCTATTTGCATTATTGTATGTTGGAATGACAACTTTAGCACAAGAAAAAACAACCGCTTCAAACGAGCAGTTTACTACAGAACAAAAAAATCAGTTGCGATTAAAACGGATGATTTTAGAATTAGATTTGAATGCTATTCAACAAAAAGAAATGGCAATAATCATTGCAGAGCAAACCACAAAACACGAATTAATTAAGAAAGAACGCCAAGCAAATATGAAATTGGACAAAAAAATGACCGCAGAGGAACGATTTGCAAAAGTTAATAAAATGCTTGATGAACAGATAGCTTTAAAAACCCGTGTTAGAGCAATTTTAACCTCAGAACAATTTAAAAATTGGGATAAAATGCAAGAAAGAAGCAGAAAGTTTATGAAAAGAAAAATGAAAATGAGAAAATCTAAAAGTGATTTACCTAAAAAATGATTAAAATAAATTTGGTTTATAATAAATAAATAATTAGTTTTGGTTTTTTTAAATCATTAAAATTAAAATTATTATGAAAAAACTAATATTATCAGTAGTTCTTGGATTAGCATTTACAATTTCTGCAAATGCACAAGATGAAAAAGTGTCTGGATCAGAAAAAACAAAAAAAGAAGTTTATGAACTTAAAGATTTTTTAGATTTGAACGATGGTTTAACAAACGATTTATTCACACTTCTTGAAATGAAAAGAGAGGTTTTAGAAAATCTTGATGCATCTGACGAAAGAAGAAAAGAAATGGTAAGTGTTGTTGGATTAAAAATTCAAGCCTCATTAGATGCTAAACAACTTGAAAAATTACTTTCAAATAAAAAACTTTATAATAAATTTATCGTTGGAGAAACAACTAATGAAACAAAAAAATAATAATAAAGTGTCGCTTTAAATATAAAATCGTCTTGTTAATAGAACATATTATCAAGACGGTTTTTTTGGTGAAAGTTTAACCTAAATTTTCTGAAACTTTATCAATACAATTAATAGTAAAATCTAAATCTTCATAAGATAACGCATCGGTAATAAACCAGGTTTCATAAGCCGATGGAGCAATATAAATACCTTCTTGCAATAAACCGTGGAAGAATTTTTTAAACATTTCGTTATCACCATTTTTTGCGGTATCAAAATTTGTAACGGGAATCTTATCAAAATGTACAGAAATCATTGAACCAACCCTATTTATGGTAAACTGAATATTATTATTAGTTAAAGCTTTATGAATTCCAGCTTCTAAATAGTCCGTTTTTTGTTCCAATCTTTTAAATAATTCGCTATCGTTGTTAATGCTTTGTAGCATTGCTAATCCAGCAGCCATCGCTAATGGATTTCCTGAAAGGGTTCCTGCTTGATAAATTGGTCCGAGTGGTGCCAAACAATTCATAATTTCACTTTTTCCAGCAAATGCACCGACTGGCAAACCTCCACCAATTATTTTTCCGAAACAAATAATATCAGCTTTGATATTAAATAACTCTTGTGCTCCTCCTTTTGCAAGTCTGAAACCCGTCATAACCTCATCAAAAATCAGTAATATATTGTGTTCATCGCAAAGTTTTCTTAAACCTTCTAAAAAGCCTTTTTGAGGAGGTATACACCCCATATTTCCTGCTACTGGTTCAATAATTATGGCAGCAATTTCATTTTTATTAGCCTCAATTAATTGTATAATATTCTCTAAATTATTATATTGGGCTAATAGTGTATCTTTTGCAGTTCCTGCCGTTACACCAGGGCTGTTGGGAGTTCCAAAGGTGCTTGCACCACTTCCTGCTTGTATCAAAAAAGAATCGGAATGACCGTGATAGCAACCTGCAAATTTGATTATTTTATCTTTATTAGTATAACCTCTAGCTAATCTGATGGCACTCATACAGGCTTCGGTACCAGAATTTACAAATCTAATTTTGTCAATATTTGGCACCATTGATACGGCTAATTTTGCAATTTCAGTTTCTAATTCTGTTGGCATTCCAAACGAGGTTCCGAGTGTTGTTCTTTTTATAACAGCCTCTATAACAGGAGGATAAGCATGACCCAAAAGCATTGGTCCCCATGAGTTGATGTAATCAATTAATCGATTATTATCTTCGTCAAAAAGATAGGCTCCTTTAGCCGATTTTACAAAAATTGGTGTTCCTCCAACTCCTCTAAAAGCACGAACGGGTGAATTAACTCCACCTGGAATATATTTTTCTGCTTCGGTAAATAAGTCACTACTTCTTTTGTATAACATAATTTTATTTTATTTTTAAAATCTGACCAATACTTATGTTGTTGTCAGTCAGTCCATTAAGTTTTTTTAATTGTTCAACTGTAAGATTGAATTTTTTAGCGATACTATACAAACCTTCTTTGGGTTGTACGGTGTAAGTATCATCTAAATTTTGGTTAATTACCTGACTATCAATTACTTTTTCAGGCACTTGATTAGTAACTTCTCTATTCGTATCTTCCGTTTCTATTCCTAAAACTTCTAAATCGTATTCGTACAATTTATATGATTCGATTATAGCAATTAATTTTTGAGGATATTTTATATCGGTTGCATATCCTGCTTCCTTTAAGCCTTTTGCCCAGCCTTTGTAATCATCTTGTTTTAATTTGAATAATTTATTGTACCATGGTCTGGTATATAAAAAAGAAGAATGATCCTCAAATGATTTGCTTGAATTATCATATTTTCTAAAACATTCATCAGGAACATCGTCGTCATATCGAACGCTTTCTCCGGTCCATCCTTCATGGCATTTTATTCCAAAATGATTATTGGCCTGTAAACTCAATGGTCCTGTTCCTGCTCCTGATTCTAAAATGCCTTGTGCCAATGTGATACTTGCAGGGATTCTGAATTTCAGCATTTCATTTTTAGAAATTTCTTTATATTTCTCAATATATGCAAATACAATATCTTTGGTAACTCTTACAGTTGTTGTGGCTTTTAAAACCTGGACATTTCCTAAATTTAAAGGTTTTTTCTTCGGAATTGTGTCTTGATCTTCATTACCATTTTCTTTCATTGATTTTATAATTCCGTCATAATCTTTAAACTTCATTGAAGTATCTTTAAAAATAGATGAGGTTTCTACTAAATCCGATTTTTGAGACTTTATGGTATCTTGAAAAACAATTTTATCTTTTAAGGTGTCTTTCTTTATTTCTGAGTTCTTTTCAGAAACTATGGTAGTGGAACGGACTTTCTTTTCGTCTGCTATTTTTGTAATAATAAAAGGTTTTTGGGAACTACAACTGATAAAAAACAGTATGCAAATGGGGAATATTTTAGTGAACATAGTTATATAATTGTTGTTAAATTCTTTTTTTTAAGAACAGCATTCATTCCCTCAATTCCTTGAATTCCACCAGTATGAATAGCTAATATTTTTGAATTATTAGGGAAAAAACCTTTTTCTATCAAATCAATAATACCAAAAATCATTTTTCCTGTGTAAATTGGATCTAATAAAATTTGATGGTTTTTATTAAAATCATTAATAAAATGAATCAATTCTGGAGTAGTTTTGCCATATCCTCCAAAATGATAATCGTTAATGAGTTGCCAATTTTTATTTTCGGTAAATTTACTAATTTTTTTTTCTAAAAAATCGCCTTTTAGAGCTGGAAAACCTAAAATTTTTTGAGCATCATTAGCTGAATTTATGAGCCCAGCAATAGTTCCACCTGTTCCAATGCAACAACAAATATAGTCAAAAGAAGTATCAATATCGGTCAAAATTTCCTCACATCCTTTTACGGCTAATTGATTAGTACCACCTTCTGGCAGTTGATAAAAAATACCGTATTTTTGCTTCAAATATTCTAAAAAAGAGGAACTGTCTTTTTGTCTGTAAGTTTCTCTTGACACAAATTCAAAATGCATTCCAGAGTTTTTAGCAAATTTTAGTGTTGGGTTTTTATCCGTCTCCGACCATAATTCTTCTCCACGAATTACCCCAATAGTTTCAAAATTATTCTCTTTACCAGCAAAAGCTACAGCTGCAATATGATTTGAAAAAGCACCTCCAAAAGTAAGAACCTTGGTCTGTTTTTCGGCTTTTGCTTGTAATAAATTATATTTTAATTTTCTATATTTATTTCCAGAAACGAAAGGATGTATTAAATCTTCTCGTTTGATAACCAATGATATAGAACCATCAAGAATGATATTTTGGTTTTTAATTGTCAAACTGATAGAATTAGTACTATTCTTTAAATTCACCCATTTTGCTGTATTTATCCATTCGTTGTGACACTAAATCGGCCGTAGATAAATCTTTCAGTTCACTAAAACCTTTTAGAATTTGTTTCTCAACATTTTTAAAAGCCGTTTCACGATCATAATGAGCACCGCCAAGAGGTTCAGTAATTACTTCATCAACTAATTTCATTTTTTTCATTTCTGTCGATGTCAATTTCAAAGCTTCAGCTGCTTGTTCTTTATGTTCCCAGCTTTTCCATAAAATAGACGAACAACTTTCTGGAGAAATTACAGAATACCAAGTGTTTTCCATCATATAAACCCTGTCGCCAACACCTATTCCTAATGCTCCGCCAGAGGCTCCCTCGCCTATAATTACAGTAATAATTGGAACTTGTAGTTTAATCATTTCAAAAATATTTCGGGCAATAGCTTCGCCTTGACCTCTTTCTTCGGCTTCCAAACCACAATAGGCACCAGGAGTGTCTATTAATGTTACTACTGGAATTCCAAATTTTTCTGCCATTTTCATCAATCGTAATGCTTTTCTGTAACCTTCTGGACTTGCCATTCCAAAGTTTCTATACTGACGGGTCTTGGTATTATAGCCTTTTTGTTGCCCAATGATCATAAATGATTGTCCTTCAATTTTGCCTAATCCAGCAACCATTGCTTTGTCGTCTTTAAAATTTCTGTCTCCAAAAAGTTCTAAAAAACTATCACCACAAAGTGCATTAACATAATCCATCGTATAAGGTCTGTTTGGGTGTCGAGACAGTTGTACCCGTTGCCAAGCTGTTAAATTACCATAAATTTCTTTTTTAATATCAATTAATTTTTGCTCAATTTGTTCGCAAGTATTGGTAACATCAATTTTAGATTCTTGACCAATAATTTCACATCTATCTAATTGTTCTATAAGTTCTTTTACAGGAAGTTCAAAATCTAAATATTCCATTTTTGTATAATTTTTATACTGAATTTATTTCAGCCTCGGTTTTAAGCCACAAATATACTTTTTAATTTGTTTTCTAAAAATTTCTTTAAGCAAAGTTTTTAATACTTCATCAAAAAAAGCAATTTTAATTTGTATTATACTCTCAAATTTTTAGGATTTGGTTCAATAATTAGAGAAGTTTACAAAACCAATAATCCAAAAGTTTTTAAAGTGTTTATTGGTTTTGATTGCCAAAAGAGTTCAAAATCTTCAAAATGAGTTTCAAAATCTTGTTTTAAGTATCCAATAGTTGCAATTTTTTGATTATAAATCGATGTTTTTTCAAGAATTTTTAGCAACCATTCTCCTTCATTTTTATTCAAATTTACCTCAAACGATTTCTTTTTATCCTCAAATGTTAGCCGAATCATTTCCCAAGATTTGCCTTTTTTTGATTTTGTAAACATTTTAAAACTTGGTTTTCCGCCAGTCCAAATTACTTTTGAGGACTCTTTTATTGGCAAAATAGAATCTTCTGATAGAAAATTATAAATATAATTTGGTGCAATTTTAGTTTTTGGAATTTTAAAATCGAACCAATCTTGTAACTCATAATCAAAACATAAACCGTGCATAAAATTATAAATTGATTTCTTTAATCCATAACTAAATGTATCGTGATTAATCCCTGTTTTGTCGGTATAATTCAGGTCGTTATTAGCAAATGTTCCTATCAAATGGGTGTCTTTTTTAACACCAAATTTTTCTGGATTTATACCCACAGGACTATGAGCAGTCATGGCAAATTGATGCCAAAAACCAGATTGTAAAACTCCTTTTTCAAACATTTGTCTAACCATCTCTAAACTATCAATCGTTTCCTGAACGGTTTGAGTAGGGTAGCCATACATCAAATAAGCATGAACCATAATGCCTGTTTGGGTAAAATTTTGAGCAACTTTTGCCACCTGATTTACCGAAACACCTTTGTCAATAAGTGCTAATAATCTATCCGATGCTACTTCAAGCCCACCAGATACGGCAATGCAACCTGATTTTTTTAATAACAAACATAAATCGGCAGTAAACGATTTTTCGAACCGAATATTTGTCCACCAAGTAATTACAATTTTTCGTCTAATAATTTCTAATGCAAGCTCTCGCATCAAAGCTGGCGGTGCCGCCTCATCAACAAAATGAAAACCAGTTTCTCCTGTTTGTGCCACTAATGTTGCTATTCTATCAACAATTATTTGGGCAGCAATGGGTTCATAAATCTTGATATAATCTAACGAAATGTCGCAAAAAGTACATTTTCCCCAATAACAACCATGAGCCATCGTTAATTTATTCCACCTTCCGTCGCTCCACATCCTGTGCATTGGGTTCACAATTTCTATTACTGAAATGTATTTATCTAATAGTAAATTAGAGTAATCGGGTGTACCAATCTCACTTTGTTTATAATCTTTTTGAGTAGCATTATTGATATATGTTACCTTATTATTGATGAGTAAAAATGTTCTTTTAAAAATAATGTTTTTATTCAAACCATCTTCAATAGCAATTTCTTTATCCTTAGCTGGTGTTTCTTTATCTGCAGATACTGTTTCCGAATGATAAACACTATCTATTAGTAATTCTACAGGCAATTCGCCATCGTCTAGCGTGATGTAATCAAAAAAATCAAATACTCGTGGGTCAGAAATGCTTCTTAATTCCGTATTTGGAAAGCCTCCACCCATTGCAATTTTAATAAAAGGATGGTGTTTTTTTACAAATTGAGCACAACGAAAAGCAGCATATAAATTTCCAGGAAAAGGGACAGAAATTAATAGTAATTTTGGTTGAATATTTTTAATTTTTTCTTCTAAAATTGCTACCAATATTCTATCAATATAAGTAAGTTCTTTATTTAGAGCCTTGTATAGATTATCAAAAGAATTTGCACTTCTGCCTAATCGTTCGGCATATCGACTAAAACCAAAATTTTCATCGACACAAGCTACTATAAAGTCAGATAAATCTTCGAGATATAGCGTTGCTAAATGTTTGGCTTTATCCTGAACGCCCATAGTTCCAAAAGCCCAATCTAAATCATCGGTTTGATCATATCGAGAGGCTTTTGGTAAAAAATTATCCGTACAAATTTGTAAAGCTAACGATGAATTTTTTCCTTGTAGAAACAAAATTACGGCATCAATAGTATTAATATAATCGTCTTTTAGAGCAATGATTCTACAAGAATTAGAAGATAGATTGGAGGAATTAGAAGTGTTTTTGACAAATTGAAATAGATTATTTAAACCTTTTTTTGAAAATATTTCCAAAAGCACTTCAATTCCTAAATCGGCTTGAAAAGAAGAGATTTTTTTAGTATTTAAAAATCCTTTCAAATAAGCTGTTGCAGGATATGGCGTGTTAAGCTGTGTAAACGGTGGGGTTATAAGAAAAATTGGATTTTTCAATTTTTGTTTTTTATATGAAGAAGTTGTAAGTAATATTCAGTTTCAATAACGGCTTTATAATGGTTTGGTTTTTTAAACTGTTTTGAATATTTATGTTTTGAATTGTTATAAAGGTGGGTTCTATAAATTAGTTTTTTTGTAAATTTATAGAACCCACCTAAATATATATCCTTGTTAGACCTATAATTTTACTTTGGCTAATTCAGATTTTCGTTTACAAAATTCTTGCAATAAGTTTTAATAAGTTGTGATACAACTCTAAATTCTTCTAAGATTTCCTCGTCTGTTCCTTTTGCTTTTGCTGGATCAGGAAAATTATGATGGATTTTTTTTGCTTTTGTTGGAAAAAACGGACAACGCTCTTTTGCATTATCGCAAACGGTAATTACGAAATCAAAATCGATGTCAAAATATTCATCTATATTGTTTGATGTATGTTTTGAAATATCAATTCCGTCTTCCTTCATTATTAAAATTGCTTTTGGATTAACTCCGTGAGTTTCTACTCCAGCACTATATATTTCGGCATTTTCTTTTGCGAAAAATCTCAAATATCCTTCTGCGATTTGACTTCTGCAACTATTTCCAGTGCATAATACTAATACTTTTTTCATTTTTGTTTTTGTTTTTGTTTTTATTATACGAATAACCAAATTATATTTATAATAGAAAATTTTGGATCGAAACCCCAAATCAATTGTAAAATCGTGATTGATATTGTAATTATTATGGGTTTTTTATACTTTATTAATAGTTCTTTCATTTTGTTCTATTTTAGCAATAGTTTCCTTCTGGCGAGCAGGAAGGTTCGTTATTGTCAGTTGTTAATGTAATTTTTTGTTTAGTAGTTGGAATTCCTCAGTTATCTTGTGCTAAA
>DYPB01000014.1:0-18378 GCA_020720185.1 Flavobacterium psychrophilum
TAATCTCTTGTAAAAACAAACTTTTTATCGCCTTGTACAAAAGTCATTTCTGTTTTTGTTTGATTAAATGAAACTTCAATTGGAGCTCCTGGTATTTTAAATTTATCAATACCAATATTTTCTAAAGGAAACTTTCCTTGACCAACTGCTTCACCATTTAAAACACCTGCTTCATCTGTAAAAATAATTTTGAATGGTAATTCTTTGCTCGAAAAAGTTCCTAAATATCCATCTAAAATCACATCTTTTTCTAATGTACTTTTTACTGCTGTCCAAACATTATTATCTGAATTTATATCAGGAAAAACATGATTTGGGTCAATGGTAATACTTTCTATTTCTTCGGTTGTATTGGTTTTAAAAGTCCAAGATACATTTCGCTCCCAAATTTCGACTGGCAATTTCATTGTAGATACTGTTCCTGATTTTGCTTTTATTTCTAAAATTACTGGCATTGGCATTTTTTCTAAATTATCAATAGTAATAACCGCACCATTTTTTGGATCATTTTTTAGATATTTTACACTATTAATAGATTGATCAAACTGCCAATTATTAATAATCCAAGCTCTCCAAAACCAATTCAAATCTTCGCCAGAAACATTTTCCATTGTTCTAAAAAAGTCGTCCGGAGTAGGATGTTTAAACGCCCATCTTTCTGTGTATGTTCTAAATGCGTAGTCAAATCGTTCTTTTCCAAGTATTTGCTCACGCAACATTGTCAGACCTAATCCTGGTTTGTAATATGCTAAAAAGCCCATATTATCTTCTTTAAATCCGTCTGGTGCAGTATATACTGGTTCCATTTCTGGATTTGTTAAAATTGGTGCGAATCCGTGCATATCGGTTACTGGTGCTTTATATTCGCCGTTATTAAAATCTTCGGCAGATAATGAATTGATAAAAGTATTAAAACCTTCGTCCATCCAAGCAAATAATCGCTCGTTAGACCCTACAATCATAGGGAACCAAGCATGTCCAAATTCATGATCCGTAACTCCCCAAAGGTCGGCGTTTTTGTCAGTATATTTACAAAAAACAATTCCTGGGTATTCCATTCCGCCTTCATTTCCTGCAACATTTGTAGCGGCTGGATAAGGATATTCAAACCATCGTTTTGAATAATTTTCTATTGATGTTTTCGTATATTCTGTTGCTCTTGCCCAAGCGTCATTACCATTACTTTCAATTGGATAAGCTGAAATTGCTAATGATTTTTTACCCGATGGTAGATTTATTTTTGCGGCATCGATAATAAATGAGGCAGACGATGCAAAAGCTACATCTCTAGCATTTTTGATATTAAATTTCCAAGTTAAAGTTGATTTTCCTGAAGGACGAGAATTTGCATTGGTAATTTCATCCGATTTACGAATCATAACGGTTTTATCGCTATTTTTTGCCTCATTCCATCTTTTCAGTTGCTCGGCAGTATAAACATCTGCTGGATTTAATAACTCTCCTGAACAAACCACAATATGATTTGAAGGTGCTGTAATGGCTACATCAAAATTTCCATATTCCAAATAAAATTCCCCAGCTCCCATATAAGGTAATGTATTCCAACCCTTTACATCGTCATAAACGCACATTCTAGGATACCACTGGGCAACGGTAAATATCTTTCCGTTTTTCGTGTCTTGTATTCCCATTCTATCCGAACCATAAATTGGTGAGGTAAATGAGAAATTAATTTTTACTTTTAATGAAGCTCCATTTGCATTTAATTCTTGTGGTAAAATTATTTGCATTCTGGTATCTGTTATGGTATATTTTGCTTCTTTCTCAACTTGTTTTCCGTTGATTGTTGAAACAATTTTTAGTGATTTTATATTAAATCCACCATCAAATTCCTGTCCTTTTGCTCCGTTTCTGCTTCCATTCATTGGAATAACTGAATTTCCTCGAGAGTCTTTTTTGAATAAATTTTGATCCAATTGCATCCACAAAAAAGATAATTTATCGGGGCTGTTATTAGTGTATGTTAAAACTTCTGTACCTGATATTTCATTCGTTTTGTCATTCAAATTTGCGTTAAGAACATAATCTGCACGATTTTGCCAATATTTAGCACCAGGTTGCCCACTTGCTGATCGGGTTTCGCTGGCATTTTTTGTGTAAAATCCTGGTGCAAATGCATCATGATAATTGTATTTTGAAATTGATTTGGTTGTTTTTTCTTGAGCGTTTGTTGCAAAAATTACTGCAAAAACACTTAAAAATAGTAGGGTTTTGTTAAAAATGTTTTTCATTTTGATTAGATTTTTAGATTAATATTTGATATTAGTGTACTATTTTTAAATTTGTTACATCAATTACAAAAAAACAAAAAATATTTTAAATTTTAGCTATTTTTGCAAGAAAAATTTTATGAGTTATAGCATTAAAAATGAATACTTAACGGCAACAATAAACCCGATTGGAGCAGAGTTAATATCCTTAAAATCAGATGCGAAAAATTATATTTGGGATATTGATTTGAATTTTTGGAACAAAACTTCTCCTATTTTATTTCCAATAGTTGGCAAATTAAAAAACGAAAGTTATACTTTTAATGATAAAAAGTATTCGTTGTCAAGACACGGTTTTGCTCGAAATTTTGAGTTTGAAGTTGTTCAATTTCATGAAAGTTCTATCGTTTTTTCATTACAATCAAATGAGGAGACCAAAGAAAATTATCCATTTGATTTTGAGTTACAAATTGGATATTTTTTAAATGAAAAATCATTGAAAGTTACTTACAAAGTTATTAATAAAAACGATTTTCAAATGCCCTTTTCGATAGGTGGACATCCTGCTTTTTCGTTACCAAATAATTTCAATAATTATAGTTTAGAATTTGAAAAACAAGAAATATTATATAATTATTCTCTTGAAAATGAATTGCTTACTAATAATTTTGAATCTATTGAATTAATAAATAAAAAGCTTTTTCTTAGCTACTCTTTATTTGAAAAAGACGCATTAATTTTTAAATCAATACTGTCAAAAAAAGTAACCATTTTTGAAAAAGACAAACCATATATAACTGTTCATTTTAATAATTTTCCTAGCCTTGGAATTTGGACAAAAATTGATGCTCCTTTTTTATGTATTGAGCCTTGGTTTGGATATGCCGATAATGAAAATAACAACGGAAATATTAGTCAAAAAGAAGGAATTATCTTGCTAGAAAAAGATAAAGAATTTGATTGTCAATATATTATAGAAATAAATTTATAATTCGTAATTTGGGTTTAATTAAAGGGTTTTACAAAAAAATGGTTATATATAAAGAGGCACATTTAATTGAGAATGGATTTTATGACGGAAAATTTTTAGACACCGTTATTTATTCATTATTAAAACGAAATTTTAAGTAAATTTTGAAACTGATTTAATATACAAATCCTCAACTTTTTTTCTTGCCCAATCTGTTTTTCGCAAAAAGGTTAAACTTGATTTTACAGATGGATTATCGGTAAAGCATTTAATATTTATTAAGGCTCCAAGAGTGTCAAATCCATAATAATCAACAAGTTGCTCAACAATTTTTTGCAGTGTTATTCCGTGAAGTGGATTGTTATTCATTTGAATTGCTTTGATTAAATTTTTTTACAATTTCTTTCAGTTTTTCTTTCCGTAACAACTTGGCTTGCTTTGCTTTATTCTGTTCTTTATGCAGTTTATCGTTGTGTATTTTAATGTTTTTTTCGTTATTTCGTCCCATAAATTTCTTTTTTAATTTCGTCTAATGTTTTTTCAGTAAAAATTAATTCATTTACAATATTTTCTCTCAATTTATCAATACAATCAAACTCAAAATAATTTGCCCAATTGGACAAGTTTAGAATATTTCTCGCCTGTTTAATTCTCTTTTTTGTTTCAGATGAAGTTCGTAAAACAGCTTTTCCGTCATAATTTGGATTCAATTTGTGTTGATAATTGACTGTTTTTTTATCCAAATTATAGGCTAAATAATATAATTTATCAACATCATTATCTGGTAAAAAGTCAGTAAATTTAGCAAATCCTAATTTGAATTTGCTGTCCGAAGTAATTGTTTCAGAGGATTCTAATCGCCATTTACTATTTGCCAATCGACCCCAATGGTTTGATAATCTGTACATTCCATCGTTCGAATAAAAATATTTACTTTCCGATTGACTTGTATAACTTAATTCTAAATTATTGATTTCTGAAATTGGTTTTTCTTCAAAAATGCAAAAGGTTTTTTTGAACGAATTTGATTTTGGAATATTTTTTTTTTGCATAAGCAAATATACATATATAATAGGTAGAATTAAAATCATAAATTTGCAAAAAAAATAAAAATGATACAAAAAGGAATTTATACTGGAATTATAGAAAAAGACGCAAATGGAAATTTTTTCTGTGGCGAATTTTTATTAGATTATAAAACCGTCGCTGCAAATTTTAAAGCGGGAGATAAAATAACCATCAAAACAATTATTGAAAATCCGAGCGATATTTCGTACAAAGTATATCCAAAGAAATCTAAAAACTTTGCACTTTTTAATTTAAAACCATAAATTGATTTTTATTTTTATAAAAAAAGATTACTTTTGCACAAAATTTATAGGTTTTTGGTGTCAAATAAAATTATTAGACTGGAAGACAGATAGTTAAAAAAATATGAAGAAAATAGTAGAATACAGAAAACTGTTAGATGTAGATAAAACAGTAGCCTTAAAAGAATTAAAAACCATTTACAGAAATGTAATGAAAGATTCTCATCCTGATAAGTTTTCAGGAGATGAGGAGGGATTAAAAGTTGCAGAAGAGAAGAGTAAATTAATTATTGAAGCTTATCATTTTTTAGTTAGTATTAATCCCGAAACAATCACACAAAATAAACCAGAATATAATGAAACAATAGCAAATTCAACTATTGATGATTATAAATTTGTAGACGGAAGACTAATTGTAAACTTTGCAAATGGTAGTGTTTATGAATATATTAGCGTTCCAAAAGCAATTTATATAAAAATGGTAAATGCAGATTCTCCCACTCGATTTGCAAAAAGACATATTTTTAATAATTATCCTTACAGAAAATCAATAAATCAAGATTAATTTCAAAAAAATAAATACATTTGTACCCTAACATAAAATAAAAATGAAAAAAACATTATTAATACTTACAATCGCTGCAACAATTTTATCATGTAGTAAGGTAAAAAAAGGAGAATTTTTAATTGAAGGAACTGCAAAAGGAATTGCAGATGGTAAAACCGTTATTTTGCAAAAACCTGATGAAATGATGGGATTAGTTGCAATAGATACTGTAAAAATCAAAGACGGGAAATTTGAAATAAAAGGAAAAATTGAAGAGCCAGCAATTTATACGCTACAAGTTCAAGATTCAGATGGACAAATTCCATTAATTGTTGAAAACGAAGCAGTTACTGTTGCTGTTGATAAGGATTCTGTTCAAAATTCAAAAGTAGGCGGTTCTTATAATAATGAAGAGTTTACAAAATTCAATCAAGATATGAAAGTAGCTCAAAAGACTTTCGTAGCACAAGACAAAGCATTTAGAGAAAAGAACAAAGCTGATATTGCCTCATTGCAAACAAATCAAAACCCAGAAATTTTGGCTAGATTAAATGCTGAATATAGTAAAATTCAAGAAGGAGCTCAAAAAGTTTCAAAAGAAAGAATGACAACTTATGCAGATTCACACCCAAAATCTTTTATTTCTGTTTTAATCATTGAAGGTATGTTCAAATCTCCTGATGTTGATTTTGAAAAAGCTAAAAAAATGTACAACAATTTAGAAGAGGATTTGAAAAAAACAAAAGCTGGTAAATCAGTAAAAACAATTATTGATGGTTATAAAAAGCCACAACCTACAACTGCAACATCAAAAGCAGGACAATGACTGACTACTAATGATTTTACAGCAAAAACACCTGCTGGTAAATTATTGTCATTGAAAGAAGTAGTAAGTAAAATTACAATCATAGATTTTTGGGCCTCATGGTGTGCTCCTTGTAGAGCTGAAAATCCAAATATGGTAAAAATATATACCGAATTTCATTCCAAAGGATTAAATATTATTGGAGTTTCATTAGACGACGATGACTTAAAATGGAAAAATGCAATTCGTAAAGACAAATTAATTTGGAATCAAGTTTCAACATTAAAAGGTTGGGATTGTCCTGTTGCAAAACAATATGGTGTAGATGCAATACCTGCAACATTCGTTATTGATGCAAATGGAAATATAGTTGCCAAAGGATTACATGGCGACGAATTAAGAAAGAAAATTGCAGAATTATTAAAATAATTTTAAATTATTTTGTAACCTCTATTTTAGGGGAGATACTCAAGCGGCCAACGAGGGCAGACTGTAAATCTGCTGTGTGAACTTCGCAGGTTCGAATCCTGCTCTCCCCACTTTATAATAAAAAACACGAATTAAGATAAAATCTTAATTCGTGTTTTTTATTATAAATTTTAAAATATTCTTTATTCCAAAATAAAACCTACACTAACATTTACAACAATTTCTATTTGCCCTGCAGCAATAGTTTCTTGCGGGCCATTATTCATACTATCAGCCATCATAGCTTTTGTTGCATACATAATTGGTTGTGGGTTGTAACCTTGGGAATTATCAGTAATAGTTATTGCTTTTCCAACTTTTTGACCTAAAACCGACACAAAATCTTCCGCCTTCAGTTTAGCATCTTTAACTGCTAATTTTCTACAATCTGACTGAATTTGAGTTAATTTAGACGATTTAAACTGAACATTATCAATTCTGTTTACTCCTGTATTTACTAAACCCTCCATTAAAACATCGTATTTCAACAAATCTTTTAGGAAAATATCAAGTGTTTGACTCGCCATATAATTGTGCTTCTTTTTCTCATAATCATAATTAGGGTTCAATGAAATTCGCTGTGTTTGATAATCTTCCTTTGGTAAATTCATACTCTTTATAAATTTCAAAACGGCATCCATTTTTGTATCATTCTCTTTTTTTACATCAACAGCATTACTACCTTTAGATTCTATTGATATTGAGATACTTACTTGGTCTGGAACAACCTTAATTTTACCTTCTCCTGATACATTAATCATCGGAATTGGTTTAACTTCTTGTGCATTTGTAAACATTGCAAACATTGTAATTAGAATTAATACTGACTTTTTCATCTTAAAAATTTTTAATTTATTATATCTTTATTATAACAAAAATTATGCCATTTTTTTATATATAGATAAACTTTATGCAAATGTAATTTTTAATTCGTTATTTTTAATTGAATAAATTTATCTTTGCTTTAAATTTAAAATACAATGAATTTATTAATTTATCTGATAGCCTACCCGTTTTTGTGGCTTATTTCAATATTACCATTTAGGGTTTTATATATTTTTTCTGATTTTGTATATATTCTGGTTTACAGGATTATAAAATATAGAAAAAAAAGTGTTAGAAATAATTTAGCATTGGCATTACCTAATTTGTCTAATAAAGAACGATTGATAATTGAGAAAAAATTCTACCATCATTTATGTGATATGTTTTTAGAAATGATTAAAACCATCAGCATTTCTGAAAAAGAAATTAACGACCGTTTTGTTTTTAAAAACCTAGAGGTTTACCATAATTTAGAAAAAAAGAATAAAAGTATTGTTATGATGATTGGTCATTATGCCAGTTATGAATGGGCTATTTCATTAAATAGTAAAATAAATTACAAAGGATACGCTATTTATAAAAAAATTAATAACCCCTATTTTGACAAATTAGTTAAAGATATTAGAGCAAAATTCAAAGCTTCTCTTATCACTACAAAGGTAACGCTGCCAACTATTGAAGAAAATCAAAACGAGAATATTTTAGGATTGTATGGTTTTGCAAGCGATCAATCTCCAAAATTATCAACTACATTCTATTGGGCAAATTTTATGAATATAAAAGTTCCCGTGCATACAGGTGCTGAGATGCTTGCTAAAAAATATGATATGAATGTTATGTTTCTAAAAACCAAAAAGATAAAACGAGGATTTTATGAAACTAGTTTTGAAATTTTAGCAGAGAATACTACTCAAATTCCTAATTATAAAATTACTGATGATTTTTTAAGATTAGTAGAAAATCAGATTATCGAGCAGCCAGAATTTTATTTATGGACACACAATAGATGGAAGCATAGAAAAGAATAATTACTTTTTTAGTTTCCATTCTTACTGATTTTTTTAAATCTTTTGGAAATGGATTTTCCTAAGCAAAAAATATATAAACATATTTTTTTTACCATTGTAACAAAAGTTACTTTTTAGTTTTTTTTAATAAAATACCTTTGAATTTTAAGATTTAACTCTATTATTATGAAAAAAACAGCCCTATTTTTATGCTTTTTTATGCTTTCCATTTCTTCTTTTACACAAGTAAATATTGCCTCATCGTTAATAAAAGGAGGTGTTGAAGATGCTGGAAAAATACTAAAAGAATACTTAAAACCTTTGGAAAAAGGACTAAATTATGGCAATACAATGCCTCAATATAAAGACTATTTAGCAGAGTCTAAATTTGTAATTGGTGCAGGGGTTTCCGTAGCACCCGTTTTTATCAATACAAATGATTATCAGTATGATATTGCAAAATTAAACTTAAAATACTTTGAAGCTTCAGACCCAAAGCAGACGAATGCACAAACAATTGCAGGTTCTAATAATACTATTGGAATTCAAACGAAAGAAAAATACAATGCTCCAACAACAACTTTTCCTTATTATACACAAAAACCGATAATACAAACACAAACCCCACAAGGCGAGAACTTGACAATATTACCTGCAGCACGAGCCGTTGGTTATATTGGTTTCAAAGGAATTTATCTATCAGTAAATGCTTTGCCAAAGCTAAAAGATGAAGATAAAAAATATGAAATATTTTCTGAAGGGTTAGATGTTACGGTAAATATAAATAAATTATTTTTTGCTGAAAAAGAGAATTCGTTCAATTATACCATAGACTATAGTTATGGATACTCAGAAATAAATTACTTTTTGAGCGTGAAGCCAGATGAAAATAACTATACTTTTAGTGGCTCTAATACTGTGAGTTACGACAATCAGAAGCTTCAAATACAAACAAACACAAGTTCGTATGGTGCGGGAGTTTTATATCTTAAAAATAAATTTACTGCAAATTTAGGGTATCGATATCTAATATTTGATAACGAAACCGCAGTTTTGGGGAATTATCCAATCTATTCAACAGACCCGTCAAACAATGCAAACATTGTGGTAACTAATTTAAAAGACCCTATTAGTTATGATAGGAAACTTACTTCAAATGCGGCAATTGCTCAAGCAAGTTATCAGTTTAAATATTTTTATATAAACTCGATTTTTATGTTTAGCGAGTATTATGCAGCAGGAATTGGACTGGGAATAAAGTTTTAATTTTCAGTGTTTTTTTTATAAAATATAATCTGTATTGATAAAATTACACTCTTTGCTGTCTAATAATTCTTGTAAAATTTCGTTGTTATAATCGTTATCTTTCGATGCAACAAATGTTCTAATTGAAAACGAACGCAATGCATCGTGAATACTCAAAGTGCCGACTGCTGAGTCTTTGCGACCTGTAAACGGAAAAACATCGGGACCACGTTGGCACGAACTATTCAAGTTGACACGACAAACCAAATTGATTAAAGTATCAATAAGTGGTGCTATTTTTTTGATATTGCGACCAAACAAACTCACTTGCTGTCCATAATTTGATGCAGCCATATCGGCAAGTGGTTCTTGAATGCTTTTGAAAGTGATTATTGGAACTACTGGTCCAAATTGTTCTTCGTCATAGACCCGCATTTCTTTATTTATTGGAAATAAGACGGCTGGAAAAATAAAATTATCAGTTTTTTGACCTCCTTTTTGATTGATTATTTTGGCTCCTTTTTGTATAGCATCATCAATCAATTCTTGAATGTAAGCAGGTTTGTCTTTCTCAGCAAGTGGTGTTAAAAAGACTCCTTTCTCCCACGGATTTCCATAAGTCAATTCGTCCACTTTTTGAGCAAATCGTTTGTTAAATTCAGTAGCTATATCTTCGTGAACATATATTATTTTCAAGGCTGTGCAACGTTGTCCGTTAAACGATAAAGAACCTGCAACACATTCGGCAACAGTTAAATCAAGGTTGGCATCGGGTAAAATAATGGCTGGGTTTTTAGCTTCTAGACCCAAAATCAATCGCAAACGATTTTTGTTGGGATGCAAATCTTGTAAACCTATTGCAGATTTGCTATTGCCAATTAATGCTAAAACTGATACTCGTCCTGATTTCATTAT
The DNA here is from genome assembly GCA_020720185.1 of Flavobacterium psychrophilum. Classification (GTDB taxonomy): domain Bacteria; phylum Bacteroidota; class Bacteroidia; order Flavobacteriales; family Flavobacteriaceae; genus Flavobacterium; species Flavobacterium psychrophilum_O. Next base: position 10,324 of record DYPB01000014.1, read on the forward strand.
CGGGGAGGCTACCTCACGACCTCGACCATATAAAATATTAATAACACCTTTTGGAAAACAGGTTTTGAAAGCTTCTAATAACGGCGAAATCAACAAAACACCATATTTAGCAGGTTTGAAAATTACAGGATTTCCCATTATCAATGCGGGAATCAATAATGTAAATGTTTCGTTTAATGGATAATTGTATGGACCAAGACATAAAACAATGCCCAACGAACTGCGACGCACCATGGCATTGATGCCTTGTACTTTTGTAAATTTTGCACTTCGTGCATTTAGTTCTTTATAACTTTCTATGGTATCGTAAATGTATTCTACGGTTCGGTCAAATTCTTTTTCTGAATCGCCTAATGATTTTCCAATTTCCCACATCAGCAGTTTAACAACTTCAGTACGGGTAGTTTTCATTTGCTTTACGAAATTTTCCATACATTTTATGCGTTCAACAACTTTCATAGTTGGCCAAACTCCTTGCCCATTTGCATAAGCATTATCGGCAGCATCAACAGCTTCCATTGCTTGTATTTCGGTCATAAACGGAATTGTGCCTAAAAATGTTGGCATATAATTACCTGAAGACGATATGGTTGAGTATACATTTGATGTTTCACCCGACCATTTTTTTAGTTCACCATCAACTAAATATGTATCTTGAATAATTGGTTTTTGTATTAAGAATTCTGCTGGAATTGTGTTCATTTTTGCTGATTTTGGTTACAATATTACAAATATATTTATTTGTTTAAAAATTTTGTGCTTTTTGTGACAATCTTGTTAACATGTTTTAAAAAAAATGCAACTTCTATCACACAATGCAAATATTTATTAAATAATTATTTTTTTACTTAAAGATTTTTTTCAATCCAGATATATTTCGTTATTCGAAGTTTGGTGAGATTTTTTTTTGACTTGACTTTGTACGACTGTAAAAAAATAAATGTGCCATCAAATGCATTGGCAAATGATGGCACAAATTTACAATTTTATTTTTTAAGCTTTCATCACTTTACTTTGACAAACAAAATCTGTTTTTGGTACTGATGTTTCGGCAACTGCATTAAAGCCCCCTTCAATTTCTGTAAAGTTTCTGTAGCCTCTTGCTGTTAGAATACTTGCTGCCATCATACTTCTGTATCCACCTGCACAATGCAAATAGAAATGTTCTTCTGGATTAATATCTTTTGTCCAGTTGTTGATATCTGCTAATGGTCGGCTGTATGCGTCTTCAATATGTTCGGCTGCATATTCACTTTCTTTTCTTACATCTAAAACTTTGCTTTCTCCAACTTTTAATTCTGCAGCAAATTGTGTAGCAGTAATACGGTTTACAGTATCAACATCTTTACCTGCATTTTTCCAAGCATCAAATCCACCATTTAAGTGTCCTAATAAATTATCAAAACCAACACGAGTAAGTCTTGTAACGGTTTCTTCTTCTTGCCCTAATTCAGTAATTAAAAGTATGCTTTGTTTTACATCTGCAATTAATGCACCAACCCAAGGAGCAAAATCTCCATTGATACCAATATTGATAGATTGTGGAACATATCCTTTCCAAAAATCATTATTATCTCTAGTGTCTAAAATCAATGCACCTGCTTCTTCTGCTGCTACTTCAAACTCTGCAGGAGATAAGGCTCTCATTCCATTGTTAAATACATTTTCAAAACTATCATAACCTGTTTTGTTCATGGCCACATTAGCTCCAAAATACATTGGCGGAGGTAAAAGTCCGTCGGTAACTTCGGTTACAAATTCTGCTTCAGTCATATTGGTTCTTAAAGCATAATTAGTAGCTTTTTGGTCGCCAATAGAACCAACTGTTTCTTTACTCATATTTTTACCACAAGCCGAACCTGCTCCGTGAGCTGGATATACAATCACATCATCAGCCAAAGTCATTACTTTATCTCTCAAAGAATGGAATAATAATGCTGCTAATTGTTCTTGTGTCATCGATGCTGCTTTTTGAGCTAAATCTGGACGACCAACATCACCTAAGAATAAAGTATCTCCGCTAAAAAGAGAATGTTCCTTACCATTTTCGTCAATCAATAAAAAACAGGTGCTTTCCATTGTATGTCCTGGTGTGTGCAATACTTTAATTTTGATATCGCCTACTGCAAATACTTCTTCGTCTTTTGCACTAATGAAATCAAAAGTTGGGTTAGCGTTTGGACCATAAACAATAGGTGCATTGGTTTGTTTACTCAAATCCAAATGTCCGCTTACAAAGTCAGCATGGAAGTGGGTTTCAAAAATAAATTTTAGTTTTACACCATCTCGTTCCAATCTTTCTAAATAAGGTTGTGTTTCACGAAGTGGGTCAATAATAGCAGCTTCGCCATTAGAAGTAATGTAGTATGCACCTTGTGCTAAACATCCTGTGTAGATTTGTTCTACTTGAAAATTTGAATTGTTCATTTTTTTTTTATGTTATTAATATTAATGAGGTAATTTTTCTCTAAAATAGCCATACACCCAAGTACCTGCAACTGCACTTAAAAAGGTAATTCCTACCCCAAAAAAGCCGCTACCAATTTGAGCAAATAATGGTCCAGGACAAGCCCCAGTAATAGCCCATCCGATGCCAAAGATTAAGGCACCATATATTTGTCCTTTATTAAAAGTTTTATCATCAAACTTAATGCTTTCACCACTTAAGGTTTTAAGATTATATTTTTTGATAATCCATACCGAAATCATACCAACTACTACGGCAGTACCTAATACACCATACATAAAAAATGATTGTAGTCTAAACATTTCTTGTATGCGAAACCAACTAATAATTTCTGCTTTTACGAATACGATTCCAAAAGCAATACCTACTACAAGATATTTTAGATTGTGCCAAATTGGATGTTTTACTTCAGCCTCATTAGTACACATGGCATCTTGATGGCGGATTTCTATTGATTGTTTGCTTTCCATTTTAGAATAATTTAAAGATTAGTGGTAAAAGAACATTGGCTGAAAAGTAGCCACCTACCATAAAGCAACAAGTTGCAATAAGCGAAGGCATTTGTAAGGTAGATAAGCCCATAATAGCATGACCGCTGGTGCAACCACCTGCATAACGAGTGCCAAAACCAACCAAAAAACCGCCAATTACAAAAAAGAAAAGTCCTTTTACTGTAAAGATGTTTTCTACTCCAAAAATATCAGAAGGTAAAAGATTAGTAAAATCTGTAACACCCATTGCTGATAAACTCGCTTTGGTGCTTTCGGCTATTACTATTGTTTCTGGATTACTCAAAAATTGGGTAGCAATAATGCCTCCAAAAAGTACGCCAATTACAAAAAACATATTCCAAATTTCTTTTTTCCAGTCGTATTTAAAGAATGGAATGTTTGCAGGAACACACATAGCACATACATGACGAAGTGATGATGAGATACCAAACTTTTTATTGCCAATAAGCAATAAAGTAGGAACTGTTAAGCCGATTAAAACACCTGCTACTGCCCAATGCCAAGGCTGTTTAATTAATTCTAACATTTTTTATATTTATTTATTTATTGGTTACAAATTGATTAACTTCTTGCCAAGTACCACCATTGGTAACATTGGTAAAGCCGTTGTCTTCCAAAATACTTTGGGCATGACTGCTACGGTTGCCACTTCTGCAAAAAACGACGATGTGTTTTTTGTCTTTAAACTTGTCTAATTGGCTTTCCAATATATCCAAAGGAATATTTGTGGAGCCTTTAACATTGCCATCAGCAAATTCTTGTGGGGTTCGTACATCGACTAAAAATGCACCGTCTTTAATAAGGGTTTCAAGGTTTTCGCTACTATTTCCTTGATTAAACATATTGTTGAAGATTGAAAACATTATTATTGCTGTTAAAATTGTTATTAAAATTATTTTTATTGATTTCATGCTTATTAAAATTTGTAATCTACATCACTAAATCTATTTTCAATTGGTATGTGTAGTTAAAATAGTAAATATAGATTTTAAAAAAATCTTAACTTTTATTTTGCCACTTCTTATTAATGATTAGATAATCAATTAAAATCCACCTTTTATATACGACCAACCTTTTTCTTGCTTCAGTACAATTTCTGCAATTCCTGCTGGAGTATATTCTACTAAATCTTGCTGTAATTCTTCTTTGGCAATTTTTCTATTTTTTAAAGTATTTTCACAAATAACAAATTTTACACCTTTAAGTTTAAGAGCCAGCATTCTATCGTGGAAAGCGGTGTTTGATAAAAAGAAAAGTTCAAGTCCTTGATTATAAACTACTACTTCATAATTGGCTTTTGGCCAAAACTCAATAAGATTTTCTAATTGTTTTACAAATGCTTTTTGTTGCAGTACATCCACAGCATCAGTATATTGAAAAACAATATTATGTTTTTGTTTTTTTTGTGCATTTACATTAATAGCAAATGTAATAAGTAAAATGGGTAATAATATATTTTTTTTCATTTTTTTATTTCTTATTTTTTATTTTTCTTGTTTTTTTTCTTTAAATCATCAATAGGTTTGTATGGTCCGTATTTGTGTTGATTTTCTGAAAATTGATCTGCGAAAGGTCCAAAGGGATGATCAACGGGTTTTTCATCTATTTTAGGCCAATCTTTGCTTAAATCTTTTGAAGGTCTAGGTTGTGAGTTTATATAAGCTGCAATATCCCAGGCTTCCTCATCGGTTAATTGTGGATTCTTAAAAGTAGCACCCAGTGGCATATTATATTTAATATATCCAGCTAACCTGCTAATACGGTATAAACCTGCACCTGAATTATAAGAATTTTTACCCCATAATGGTGGATAGGTATATTCAATATTATCCATTGCCAACTGTCCTTCTCCATTGGATTGATGACAACTTGCACATTTTGTGGCATAGTAATCTTTTCCCTTTTCAGGATTAGAGGGTCTATTCATAAAAGGCAATTTGTAAATTCCGCTAGCTTTTGCCTCTTCTCCTTTTTTAACATTTGATCCGATATATTCTATATAAGCTTTTATTGCTAACATCTCTTTGTTATTTTCTGGCAATGGTTTCCCATTCAAACTTCGCTCCATACAGTCATTTATTCGTTTGAATAAATCTTCTTTCACACCGCTTCTTGCTCTGTATTTTGGATAGGTTGAAAAAACGGATCCATAATTATTACCCCAAACTACGGTACCTGCATCTAAATGGCAATTCTGACAATTCATACCATTTGTAGTTTGCATAACACTACCTTTTGGTCCTATATATTTAGCAGTATGAACTATTAATTCCTCACCGTAATTTAATTGATTTACTTTAACAGTATCGGTTAGATCATTAAAAGACTTTGGTGTCCAAAAGGTTTGATACTCCTTTTGCATAATATTTTCCTTTTCTTGCTGAATTTTCAAGGAATCTAATCTAAATTGAAGAGCAATTTCTTGTGCTTTTCGTTTTGGTGCATCATCTATATATTTTTGAATATCATCAATAAATATAATTAAGATTAATAAAACTGAAATTAGAGCAACTAAACCAATAATATATTTTAGCAGTATAGCTATTATTTTAGCGTAAGGTTGTTCTTGATTATCTTTCATATTATTTTAAAATAGTTTCTTTTATAATGATATAAATACCCATCACTAATACAAACCAACCGAATGCAGGTTTTAGTTTTGCTCCGTCAATTTTTTTAGATAACATAGTACCTATAAAAATCCCAACGATAGCAAAGGCAGAAAGTTTTGTTAGTAATGTCCAATCAATTACAGTTTCTCCACCTTCTCCAAAAAAACCAATTAAGGATTTTGCAGCAATGATGACCAACGAAGTTCCAACGGCTTCTTTCATTGGCAGTTTTGAGAGTATTACCAAGGCAGGAATAATCAAAAATCCACCACCAGCACCTACTAAACCAGTAAGCATACCTACAACGGCACCTTCGATAAGAATTAAAGGATAATTAAATTTTTGTTCACCTTCATCTTCAACTGCTTCATTTTTATCTTTCTTAATCATACTGTATGAGGCTGCTATCATCAATATAGCAAATAACAACATCATTAAAATACTTTTAGTAACCACAAAGCTACCAACACTAAAAACTTCTTTTGGAATGGCTGGAACAATGTATGCTCTTGTAAGAAAAACTGCTATTATCGAAGGAACACCAAAAATAATTGCTGTTTTAACATTTACTAATCCGTTTTTGAAGTATGAAACCGAACCTACGGCACTGGTAAGTCCAACAATAAATAAGGAGTACCCTGTTGCAGCTACTGCGTCTAGTCCAAAAAGATATACCAATACTGGTACTGTTAGAATACTACCTCCGCCTCCTATTAAGCCAAGTGCGATACCTATAAAAATTGATGCGATGTAACCGATTATTTCCATTTTTTATTTTTTTTTAGTTATTTAATTTATGAATGATGTTGATTTTTAGGGTGTTTGCGCTATAGCTTTCGTGTTAATGTTATTCAATATAAAAAGTTTATCCTTATCATTTTAGCTACAGCAACTTTCTAAACAGCTTACTATGTTTTTCATTTTTGGGAATATCAGTGAAACAAATTTATTACGACCTACTTTTTCAGAAACCAATACCCCTTTGTCTTCCATAAGAGTTAGGTGTTGCGATGCAATGGCTTGTTCTAAATTAAGGGCTTCTTGAATTTCAAGCACTGTCATTTTTTTATGAGCTGTCAACAAGTCTAGAATAGCTATACGAACTGGATGCGCAATGACTTTCAGCATATTTACTGCTGAAACAATTTTGTCTGGCTCAATTCGTTCTGATAAAATCATTTTCTCTTATTTCTTAATTTGATGCAAAGATATATATGTTTCTATCTATTATCCAAATTTTTTTTTTAAAAAAATATTTTTTAGCAGTACTGCCTTGTTAATACAACTTATATACCTCATTATTAGACACTTATTTTTTTAAGACTTTCAAAAATTTTATTCATTAATATTTATAAAAATCTTTGTTAAGCTGCGTTAAAACACAATTTTCACATCTTCTTTAGTACATCTCTAAAAACTCAATATTCTAATCTGAATTATTTCTCTTAATTTTTTTAAAATTTGAATACTAATTTTTATAAATTCATTTTATTTGTTTTTATTTTTAAATTATGATATTCAGTTATTTGTAGTAATTTGGGTTAAATAGCCTGTATTTGAATTTTTCTGAACATATTATAGGTCAAATTCATCAATCCTACAATGCCTTCAACTCGTTTTATTCCAATAGCATACAAATTCATCCCATTTTTACTTCCTTCCATAAAGCCAAAAATATCTTCAACTCTTGAACGAATTCTTGACTTTTCTTTATTAATTGCATCTGCTTTTATATAGTTTTTATAACCAAAATAGCTTACATTATTCTTTTTAGTCCATCTTGCATCTAAATCTTTTTGCTCTTTTTTATTCCGGTTTTCGTCAAAAGATTTTGGTGTTTCCCCATCTTTTATCTGCTTATTTTTTTCTCTTGAATTACATTGTTTTGGAACTTCTATAAAACTTGCATCTATAATTTTACCTTCACTTACAACCAATCCTAATTTATAGAACCCACCTTTAAATTAAGCATTTGCTCTCTAAAGTTCCAAACCGTTTTACTATCAGGAATATCATCAGAAATGGTCAAGTTTAGAAACCGCATAAAACTCATTCTGTCATTTATTTGGTATTCCATTTGGTCATTTGACAAATTATAATAGCGTTGAAGTATCAAAATTTTGAACATCATCACATAATCAAATGGGCGACGACCTTCTTTGTCTTTGGCAACTTTTTCAAATCCTGATTCTAAAACATTTTTAAATAACTCAAAATCAATGCCTTGATTTAATTTTTCTAATGGGTCGCCAAGTTTGGTCAATTTGGTTAGTCAAATGTCTTGATCAAAAAAACTGTAATCTCTATATCTTTTAGATGCTTTGATAAGCAACAAAATATACGGATATTTAATTGATTATGCTAATATTCATATTGCTTTTTTGAAATAATTAGTTTTTAGAGGTTAGCTTAATAGTAATTCTCTTTTTATATTTTTAGATAAAATTTTATATAAAGTTTTATA
>DYPB01000014.1:18478-30135 GCA_020720185.1 Flavobacterium psychrophilum
TTTTATATAAAGTTTTATAAATCAATTCTTTATATTAAAAGAAATAATTTAAAAAAAATAAATTTTAATAAAAATAAAAAAATACTAACAATTTTGTAAAAGTTATTAACAATTTAGTCTATATTTGCACCCTAATTAATAGTTAAAATATGGAAAACTCAAAAACTAATTCAAATTTAAAGACCGCAGTTGTAATTTTAGCACTTGCATTTCTGGGTACTGGCGGATACTTATACAAAGTGTATATGGAATCTAAAGTTGAAAAAGAAAAACTTACTGTTGTTGAAAATGATAAAGCTAAAGTAATGTCTGATTTATTAAAAGTAAATGCAGATTTGAATAAAGCAATTAGTGAAAATTCCTCAATGACGGATCAGTTAACTGCTGAAAGACAGAAAGTTGTTGATTTGATTAATGAACTAAACGCCTCAAAAACAACAGTTTCATCATTAATGGTTTATAAAAGAAGAGCAGACTCTTATGAAGCAAAAATACAAGCATTGTTGCAAGAAATTGCTGATTTGAGAAGAGAAAATTATTCGTTGAGAGTAGCGAGAGATAGTTCTGCAACCGCTTTAAAAACATATATAGACGGCACTAGATTAATATCTGGTCCAAATGGATTTAATAATAAAAACAAAATTGAAAATACAACTAAAAGCACCTCAAAAAAGAATGGTGTGAGTGCTGAACTTGCTGAAAAATTATACAGACTTGATATTTTGAATTTGAATGTAACAGCATTAAAAGATTTAGGAGTTGAAACTGAAACTACAACTATGGCAAAAGATGCCAAATATGTTAATGTGAGTTTTACACTTCCTCAAAATTTTGTTGTAAAAGCTTCTGAAAGAAGATATTATGTGCAAATTTTAGATAAAGATAATGTTGTTATGGGGGATACAGGTGAAGAAACCCTTGATGATAATGTAAAATTAAAGTATAGTTTTGTTAAATCTCTTGAATATAAAAATAGAGTATTGAAAGTAAGCGAAAATGTTCTTTGTAAAAATTTGAAAAAAGGAAATTATACAATTAAAGTTTTTGATAAAGGAAGATCTGTTGGTAATAAGGTTTTTTCATTAAAATAAAACATATTTAATATATCAGAATGCGATTTTTAGAATTTCTAAAAATCGCATTTTTTATATAAATTTTCCAGAAATCATAACTTGCTCAATTAAATTACTTCCAAATGAGTAAGGTATTTGATAGTAGTTATTTATTGGCTTTGTAATAATTAGATTTGCAATTTTGCCAATCGTTATACTACCGTGAGAATCAGAAATTCCCATTGAATAGGCCGCGTTTATAGTTACCGCATTTATTGCTTCTTCTGGAGTCATCTTCATTTTAATACAAGCGGTTGCAACCACAAAATTCATATTTCCAGATGGTGTTGAGCCAGGATTAAAATCAGTGGCTAAAGCAAGTGGTAATCCAGCATTTATTAATTTTCTTGCAGGTGTATATGGAATACTTAAAAAATATGAACAAGCTGGTAATGCCACTGGCATAGTATTAGAATTTTTCAGAATTTCTATATCATTTTCGGAAATAATTTCAAGATGATCAACGGTTAACGCATTGTTTTCAACACCAATTTTGACCCCCCCAATAGTATTAAATTGATTGACATGTATTTTTGGAATTAGACCAAATTTTATTCCAGCCTTTAAAATTTTATCTGTTTCTTCGACAGAAAAATAACCAGTTTCGCAAAAAACATCAATAAATTCGGCAAGATTTTCATGGGCAATTTTTGGTAGCATATCGTTTATAATTAAATCTACATAATCGGAATGATTATCTTTAAATTCAGTTGGAAAAGCATGAGCTCCTAAAAATGTGGCTTTAATTTTTAATGGGTAATTTTCTGATAATCTTTTAATTACACGAAGCATTTTTAATTCAGAATCAACCGTTAGTCCATAACCCGATTTTATCTCGACTGCCCCAGTTCCCATTTGCATAACCTCTTCAATTCTATTTTTTGATTGATTATACAATTCATTTTCAGTTGTTTCTTGTAATTTTTTTGCAGAATTTAAAATACCTCCACCTTTTGCAGCTATTTCTTCATAAGTAAGTCCATTTATTCTATCTACAAATTCGCTTTCTCGATTTCCAGCATAAACTATATGAGTATGGCTATCACACCAAGCAGGCAAAATTATTTTTCCAGTGGCATCAATAACATGCTCAAAATCATCGTTTGGACAATCTTTCATAGAACCATAATCTAAAATAAACTCATTTTCGATTATCAAAAATGCGTTTTTTATTGATGGAAGAACTGCCATTTCTGCACCTGAAACTTTTTTAACCGTCGTATCTCGAATTTGAACTAATTCTTGAATGTTAATAATTAGTGTTTTCATCTATAATTTTTTTGTAAAAATAGTTTGAAAAATATAAATATGTTTAATTTTATGCAAAATTATATCAATGAGAAAAATAAAATTTAAGAAAGGTAGAAAAGTGCAACCAACTTTTTTAGAATATACAGGAATTCATAAAAAAACGGCTACAGAAATGCAACTTTTTGTATATAATGATTTTGGTTTTTTAGAATGTAAAAATCTAAAAGTCAATGAAATACAAGATAATGTAGATTCTTTAAAAGTAAATTGGCTTAACATTCATGGTTTAAATGATATACATGCTATTGAATCAATCAGCAATTATTTAAAACTTGATAATTTTATATTAGGTGATATTTTGAATACCATAAAACGAACAAAGATTGAAGAATATCATGATACTCTTTTTTTTAATATAAAATCGTTATTGCCGTCTCAAAATAACGAAAACATTGATGTTGAGCAAATTAGTTTTATACTAAAAAATGACATTTTAGTATCATTTCAAGAAAAAAGAAGTGATTTTTTTTCACATTTGCGAGAAAGAATTAGAACATATTCTGGTATTGTTCGCACTAAAAAAGCAGATTATTTATTGTATTTAATGTTAGATGCAGTAATGGAAAATTTTTATATTACTATTGAAAACGAGGAAGATAAAGTAGAACATTTGATTAATTTATCAAAATCTAATACAAATCAAAGTATTCTGTTGCAGATTGAAAAACACAGGGATAATTTTAATTTTTTAAAACGAGCCATTATTCCTCTTCGAGACTCTTTATATTCTATTAAATCGATGAAAGAAGATAATGTCTTTAACTCGATTGAGCACGAAAATTATAGTTTTTTTGATCGTTTACATCAAAAATGTTTGGAACTTTTAGAGCAAATTGATTATGATATGACAACTCTTGAAAGTGCTTCAAATTTCTTTTTCTCGGCACAAAATCAAAAAATGAATCAGGTAATGAAAACTTTAACTGTGGTTTCAGTAATTTTTATGCCATTAACTTTTATTGTTGGAGTTTATGGAATGAATTTTAGATATTTACCAGAATTAGAATATCATTACGGTTATTTTTTGGTTTGGTTTGCAATGATATTTTTAACTATTGCAATGGTAATTTATTTTAAGTGGAAAAAATATTTTTAAAGGTGTTGATTATTATGGTGGGTTCTATAAATTAGTTTTTTTTGTAAATTTACTTTTTTACCGATGCTCTTTTTGTTTTATTTTAGCATCTTTTTCCCATCTTTTTGTTCAAATATGGGCATATTTGAACAAAAAAAAGAAAAAATCTATTCAAAATAATTCTAAAAATAGCTATCAGCTAATTTATAGAACCCAGCTTAATATTTTAAAAAACAACACCTTGGAAATAAATTTTAAACCATCTCTTCAGGTTTTACCCATTCATCAAAATCGGTTACAGCAACATAACCTAACCGAACAGCCTCTTCTTTTAATGTTGTACCATTTTTATGTGCCGTTTGTGCAATTTCTGCGGCTTTATAATAACCAATTTTTGTATTCAAAGCTGTAACTAACATTAATGAATTATCTACTAACTCTTTAATTCTCTTGTAATTAGGTTCAATACCACTTGCACAATGTTCTTCAAATGACATACAAGCATCTCCTAATAATCTTGCAGATTGCAGAAAATTAGCTGCCATAACTGGTTTGAAAACATTTAATTCATAGTGTCCTTGCATTCCTCCAACTGAAATTGTAATATCATTGCCCATAACTTGTGCACATACCATTGTTAATGCTTCGCATTGTGTTGGGTTTACTTTTCCTGGCATAATTGATGAACCTGGTTCGTTTTCTGGAATTAAAATTTCTCCAATTCCTGATCGTGGACCAGAGGCCAACATTCTAATATCATTTGCAATTTTATTCAAAGAAACGGCTAATTGTTTTAATGCTCCGTGGCTTTCAACAATTGCATCGTGGCTTGCTAATGCTTCAAATTTATTAGGAGCTGTAACAAATGGATGCCCTGTAAATTTTGCAATATATACTGCAACTTTCACATCATATCCAGTTGGTGTGTTTAATCCAGTTCCAACAGCAGTACCACCTAATGCAACTTCTGAAAGATGAGAAAGGGTGTTTTTTAATGCTTTAAGTCCATAATTTAATTGTGCAACATAGCCTGAAATCTCTTGACCAAGCGTTAATGGAGTTGCATCCATTAAATGGGTTCTACCAATTTTAACAACATTTTTAAATTCTATTGCTTTTAAATTCAATGTGTCTCGAAGTTTTTCAACAGCTGGTATGGTATTTTCAACAACTATTTTATAGCAAGCAATGTGCATTCCTGTTGGAAAAGTGTCGTTTGATGATTGTGATTTATTAACATCGTCATTTGCTTTTACAACTGGTTCGCCTTCGCCAATTTTAAATCCAGCTAAAACTTGTGATCTATTTGCAATAACCTCATTTACATTCATATTGCTTTGTGTTCCAGATCCTGTTTGCCATATTACTAAAGGAAATTCTTCAGAAAGTTTTCCTTCTAAAATCTCATCACAAACGGTTGCAATTGCATCTCTCTTTTCAGTTGATAATACACCTAATTCACAATTTGCATAAGCTGCGGCTTTTTTCAAATAGGCAAAACCTTCAATAATTTCGGTTGGCATAGAGCCACTATTTCCAATCTTAAAATTATTTCTAGATCGTTCTGTTTGTGCACCCCAATATTTATCAGCTGGCACTTTAACTTCGCCCATTGTATCTTTTTCTATTCGATATCCCATTTTATTTTTTGTTAAAATTTTTCCCCAAAAATAATATTTATAAAACTTAAAAAAAAATATTTTAACTAATTATTGTTTACTCAAAATATATATTTTACTTTTGCATCTGATATTAATATAATTCGAGATATATGTTTGATTTTTCACAATATTTAGGTTTTCTATTGTTTATGACTGTATTGACAATAGGTTTTTGGCTAATGTTTTTTTTAGTTGGTTTTTTATCATACTGGATTCCAGGTGCTTTAAAAGAATTTTATAAAGAAAAGAAAGCCGCAAGAGAAGCAGAAAAAGCATAATTGTTATTTACAATAAAAAAAATCCACAAATTTTATGATTTAGTATTCATAAAATTTGTGGATTTTCTTCATTTTTATTTTCTATTTAGATTACAAAAACACATATAATATTTAATCTATGCGTGTTAATCAATTGTTAATAGTCATTCAAAATTTGATTAATTGACTCTTCGCTTCTTGCAATTATTGCAGTTGTATCATTAATTACGATTGGTCTTTCTATTAAAATTGGATTCTGAACCATAATATTTATAATTTCAGTATCAGATAAATCTTTGAAACTATAATTATCAATCCAAACTTTTTCTTTTTTTCTGATTAATTCTATTGGTTTGATATTCAGTTTTTTAATTATAATTGTCAATTCCATAGCAGTTGGAATTTCTTCTAAATAATTAATAATTTGAATTTCTTTCTCCAAATTTTGTAGTGTTAATAAACATTGTCTTGATTTTCCACAACGAGAATTATGATAAATTTGTATCATTTATAACTTTTTTATTAGAATAAATTGTATTTTAGCCTACAAAAATAGTTAAATTTTAATAATAAAAATATGTTTATTGAACAAGGAATAAAGGAAGATAATAAATTTTGGAAATATATAGTTGGTTTTGTAATTACTTTAATTGGTTATATTATTGGTCAATTACCATTAACTGTTGCGGTGGTTTATAAATCATTAAAAGATGGTAAAGGTTTTCCTACGGATGAAAAGCAAATGATGACAATTTTAGACTCAAATTTGACTTTTTTTTTAATGCTTTTAATATTTGTTTTTGCAATAATTTCACTATTTTTAGTAGTAAAATATCTTCATAAACAAACTATTTTATCAATAACTACAGCCCGAAAAAAAATAGATTGGAATAGAATTTTATTCTCATTTTCAATTTGGTCAATATTCACAATTTTAAGTACTTACCTTTCATATTATTACTATCCAGAAGATTTTGTTTGGAATTTTAAACCAGTTCCATTTGCTATTTTAGCAGTAATTACACTCTTATTAATACCAATTCAAACCAGTTGCGAAGAATATATTTTTAGAGGATATTTAATGCAAGGTTTTGGTAATTTAGCAAAAAATAGATGGCTTCCTTTGGTGCTTACATCTGTAATTTTTGGAACTATGCACATTATGAATCCAGAGGTTAATAAAATGGGATATATTGTAATGATTTATTATATTGGAACAGGTTTTTTACTCGGAATAATGACTTTGATGGACGACGGGATGGAACTTTCATTAGGTTTTCATGCAGCTAATAACTTAATTGGTGCATTATTAATCACATCAGATTGGGGTGTCTTTCAGACCAATTCTATATTAAAAGATATTTCTAAACCAGAAGCTGGAGCTCAAATTTTTATTCCAGTTTTGATAGTATATCCAATTTTATTATTCCTATTCTCTAAAAAATATGGATGGAAAAACTGGAAAGAAAAATTAACAGGAAACATTACTGAATTAAATAACGAAATTGAAATTATTGGAAATGAATAAAATAAACTATAAAAATATACATAATCGTTTTAAATTGAATGGTTTGCATTATGACAAAAATCAATTAAAACAAATTGCTTACAGTTTTATAAAAGAAGGCGATGTATATCAAAAAAATATAGGTGATTTTCTATTGGATTGGTTTGATGAAAATGAATTTATTGATTTGCAAACATCTGGAACAACAGGAACTCCTAAAATTATAAGCTTGCAAAAGCAAGCAATGGTTAATTCAGCCTTATCAACAGGGAATTTTTTAGGTTTGGAACCCTCTAATAAAGCCTTACATTGTTTGCCAACTAATTTTATTGCTGGAAAAATGATGTTTGTTAGAGCATTTATTTTAGGACTTGATATTGATTTTATAGAACCAAATTCGCATCCATTAAAAAATAATAAAACAAGATATGATTTTGTAGCAATGGTCCCTTTGCAGGTTCAAAATTCATTAGATAATTTACAAAATATCAAAAATTTAATTGTTGGCGGAACTAAAATTAATCAAAATTTAGAAAAATCATTATTAAATTTAAAAAATACATCAATTTATGAAACTTATGGAATGACGGAAACCGTTACACATATTGCTGCAAGAAGAGTAGGAGAGGAGTCATTTTGTGTTTTGCCAAATATTAATATATCTACCGATGATAGAAATTGTTTAGTGATTGATGCTCCTAATGTTTCAAAACAAAAGATAATTACTAATGATATTGTTGAAATTATCGATAATAACAAATTTAATTTGTTAGGACGCTTTGATAATCTGATTAATAGTGGTGGTATAAAACTTTTTCCAGAATTAATTGAAGCTAAATTAGAACATAAAATAAACAATCGTTTTTTTGTTATTGGTTTGCCAGACAATGATTTAGGAGAAAAATTAGTTTTGTTTATTGAATCAGAAGAAACAAAATTCGACAATGATATTTTTGATGAATTAAGCAAATTTGAAAAACCAAAAGAAATCATTTTCATTAAAAAATTTAAAGAAACAGAAACGGGCAAAATTTTAAGAAAAGAAACTCTTGAAAGTGTCTCTTAATTTAAAATATCATTCAAAATAGCTTTGTTCTCATAATTGATAACTTGTAATTTTACAGTAACATTTTTTTTCGTTATCCCCTCAACAACATATACTTTTCCTCCTTCAAAAGGTTTATTACTAATACTAAAATCTACATCGCCGTTAGTTAATATTTCTTTTATATCAGTAGAATCTATATGCTTTTGACCCATTTTTATAACAGCAATTTCATTATATATAAATGATTTATTTCTAATATTTTTAAGCACTCTGGCATTGGGCATATAGGCAAAATCCAATCCTTTCCCTCCAGTATAATCAAGAATAAATTTAAGGAAAAGTCCTCCAATAAGTAATCCGAGTAAATAATAAGCTAATCGATGTGTAAAATTCATTTTTTTTTTGTTTTTGGGTACAAATGTAATTAATATTTCCTAAATTTCCCCATAATACAAGGCTTTTACAATCCCATCTGAAAGTCCAATTTTTGGAACAAAAATATTTCGGGCATTACTCCATTTCATGGCGTTTAAATAAACCTGCAATGCAGGAATAATAACATCTGCACGATCAGGATTCATTCCTAATTCTGTAATTCTTTGATTATAACTTAAGGCACTTAATGTTGTATATTGGGCATTTAAGTACATGTAGGACAGTGGTTTATCTTGATGTTTTTCTGATAGTTTAAAAATTTTATTGATATTTCCTCCTGAACCAATTAAGGATATTTCTTCAAATGCTGCTGTATTTGTTTTTATCCATTTTTCAATTTCATTCCAAACAATTTCACTTACTACGCCGTTTAAAAGTCTTACGGTACCTGCTTTAAACGATTTTGAGGCAATCATTTTTCCGTCAGAGAATAATGAAAATTCAGTACTACCACCGCCAACATCTACATATAAATAGGTAGCATCTGTTTTTAAAAAATGGTGTAACCCTGTCGATGCAATGATTGCGGCTTCCTTTCTACCATCAATAATTTCAATTTTGATAGCCGCTTTTTTCTTAATAATTTCAACTATTTCTTTGCCGTTATAGGCTTCTCGCATTGCCGATGTGGCACAAGCCATATATTTTTCAACTTTATAAACCCCCATTAATAGTTTAAAAGCTTTCATAGCATCGGTCATTCTATCAATGTTTTCGGGCGTAATCTCACCAACGGTAAAGGCATCTTGCCCTAATCTGATAGGAACTCGAACCAAAGAACTTTTATTAAATTGAGTTTCTTTGCCGTCTTGTTCTACGATGTTTACTATGAGCAACCGCATGGCATTTGAACCAATATCTATTGCGGCATATTTTTTAATTCTAATCATTATTTATTAAAATGGTTTGGGTTTTCATTATTTTTTATCTTTGCTTCATAAAATTCATAAGCCCGTTGTTGTGCTCTCCAAACCACCTCATTCTCATTTCGATTTTTATATTTATTATCTAATTTCTCCGAATGAATTCTAGCTTTTACATTTGCTTTCCAGCCAATTTCAAAACTTTCTATCAATTCATTTTTAATATCGTCATCATATATCGGACAAGTAACTTCAACTCTTCGATCAAGATTTCGGGTCATAAAATCTGCTGATGAGATATAAACCGCTGTATCTCCGTCGTTACCAAAAATATATAAACGAGTATGTTCTAAATAATTATCAACAATACTTATGGCTTCAATATTATCACTCAATCCTTTTTTATTAGGTATTAATGAACATATTCCTCTGATAATTAATTGAATTTTTACACCAGCCGCACTCGCTTCATATAATTTATCAATCATTAAAAAATCAGATAAACTATTCATTTTTAGTTTTATAAAAGCAATTTTTCCTTCTTGTGCATTGTTAATTTCTCTATCAATTAATTTTATAAATTTGGTTCTAAAATAATGTGGCGAAACAATTAAATGTTTATAACGATGAATGCGATAATTGATATCAAAGAAATTAAATATCCTTGAAACATCTTTCAAAATGGCTTGATTGCTGGTTAAAAGTGTAACATCGGTATAAATTTTAGCAGTCGATTCATTAAAATTTCCAGTGGATATAAATCCGTACCTAATATTTTGTTTATTTTCTAATCGGTCAATTACACAAATTTTGCTATGCACTTTTAAACCTTTTATACCAAAAATAAGTTCAATTCCTTCCAGTTGCATTTTTTCGGCATAATTCATATTGCTTTCTTCGTCAAAACGGGCTTGTAATTCTATTTGAACAATAACTTTTTTACCATTTTTTGCTGCATTTATTAATGAACTGATAATTTGAGAATCTTTTGATAATCGATATAAAGTAATTTTTATCGAAGTAACCTTTGGGTCTAATGCTGCCTCTCTTAAAAATTTGATGATATATGAAAATGATTGAAAAGGAGCGTTAACTAAATAATCCTTTGTAGCAATTTTTTGCATAATATTTTCATCCAAACTTAATCCAATAATTGGTAATGCAGGGTTTTTATGGTATAATAAATCAAACCTTCCAAGATTTGGAAAACTCATATAATCCCTACGATCGTGGTATCTTCCGCCTGGTATTATACTATCAGAGGCATTAATTTTTAAATGTGAAAGGAAAAATTTAAGAGTATCTTTCTCAATTTTCTGATCATAAATAAATCGAACTGGTTCCCCAATTCTGCGGTCTTTTACACTAATTGCAATTTTCTCGAACATACTTTTACTCATATCACTATCAATATCAAGTTCTGCATCTCGGCTTATTTTAATCATATGTGCCGAAATACTCTTATAATCAAAAATATTAAAAATACTATGCAAATTATCACGAATAACATCGTCTAACAGTATGATATATTGTTTGTTATCTTCAGATGGTAAAACCACAAATCTATTTATTGTTTTAGGAATTTCAATAACTGCATACCTAATTTCTGGTTTATTTTGAGTAATACCAAGAACTTTGGTTTTTACAGTATTTTTCATTACCAATTTTATAGCCAAATATCCCGAAGTGTCTTTTAGTGTAGGAAATTCTGCCAAATCATTTAAAATAATTGTTACCAATGCAGGACTTACATTTTGTACAAAAAAATCTTTAAGATATATTTTTTGTGTTTCTGAAATTTCAGTTTCATCAATTATAAAAATATTTTCTTCCTTTAATTTTTGTTCAATTACACCTAATATTTTTAAACTTTCAGCCTGTTGTTTTATAACAATTTGGGTAATATCATTTATTAATTGTTTAGCAGATATGCCGCCAAGCACTTTCTCTCCAGATTGTCCCGATAAACTTAATCGACGAATAGCCGCATATCGAACCCGAAAAAACTCGTCTAAATTGTTTGAAAAGATGCCTAAAAAACGCAATCTATCAAGTAATGGGACACTCTCATCACCAGCTTCTTGCAATACTCGTGCATTAAAAGAAAGCCAACTTTTTTCTCTATCTATATATTTTATGACAGTCATTTTTATTTAAAATTTTAAACCACAAATTTAGAGATTTTAATTTGTTTTAAAATGCCTCTAAAAACTCATTTTGAAAAAAAGTTTTATATTTTTCTCAATATTACTATTCAAAAATAGAATTTAATTTTTTTAATCAATAAAAAAAATTAAAGATATTCTATTTTTGTTTAATATATAATAAAAAACTATTAAAGATATTTTATTTTTGTTTAATATAAAATAAAAAACTATTAAAGATATT
>DYPB01000014.1:30235-32635 GCA_020720185.1 Flavobacterium psychrophilum
TATTAAAGATATTTTATTTTTGTTTAATATAAAATAAAAAACTATTAAAGATATTCTATTTTTGTTTAATATAAAATAAAAAACTATTAAAGATATTTTATTTTTGTTTAATATAAAATAAAAAACTATTAAAGATATTTTATTTTTGTTTAATATAAAATAAAAAACTATTAAAGATATTCTATTTTTGTTTAATATAAAATAAAAAAGTATTTAAGATTTTCTATAATACATTAAAACAAAATAAATTTTATCTATCATAAGCTGTAAAAATGTAATTATTGATAAATTTATTAAAAAATAAATTAAAAATATATTCTATTGTTTATAATTATTTTTTTAAATTTGTAAAAACTTTAAATAAAAAAATAATGGCAAGAAGAAAATTAATTAGTGTTGCAACCCTTGATAAAGGAAAAACACGCTTGGATTCAATAAAAAGTATTGACCCCGTTTTAGATTTAGGCAACGGTGTTACAGCCGCTGGATATGAAGCAGAGATAACTTTATTGAAAAATAAAATATCAGTTTATAACACGCTTTTGAGTACTATAGACGAGAAATATAATGAGTATGAGGCTCAAAATGAGGTTGTAAGAATTTGGAACGAACGGGTTTTAAAAGGGGTTAGTTTTAAATTTGGTGCCGATAGCAATGAATATGAAATGGCAGGTGGCACCCGCAAAAGCGAACGAAAAAAACCTCTAAAAAAGGTATAAAGAAGAATATATTGTTGCAAAAAGCAGTTTTGAGTAAAATTAAAACTGCTTTTTTTAGTAAATTTATAATTTGGTATTACTCAAAATCAATCTCAAAACTATTTAAAAATGTAATAGAATTTTGAATATCATAATGCAAAATCCTATCATTTGTAACTAACGGCACTTCGGTTCTATAAATACTTAAAAAAGACTCGATAAACTCACTCGATTGTAGGGGTCGTCTGTATCCGATAGCCTGACTGGCATTCATCAATTCGATGGCTAAAATTCGTTCTAAATTTTCCATAATTTTCAAACATTTTGTAGCAGCATTAGCCCCCATACTCACATGATCTTCCTGCCCATTGCTCGATACGATGCTGTCTATACTGGCTGGAGTTGCCAATTGTTTGTTTTGGCTGGCAATACTTGCGGCGGTATATTGCGGAATCATAAATCCTGAATTTAATCCTGGATTATTAACTAAAAAGGCTGGCAAACCTCTTAATCCTGATATTAATTGATAGGTTCTTCTTTCTGAAATACTACCCAGTTCTGCTAAAGCTATGGATAAAAAATCTAATGCTAAAGCTAACGGTTGTCCATGAAAATTACCTCCAGAAATTATCTCATCTGCCTCAATAAAAATATTTGGATTATCGGTAACACTATTAATTTCGGTTTTAAAAACTTTTATTGCATAATCAATAGCATCTTTACTTGCTCCATGAACCTGTGGCATACACCGGAAAGAGTAGGGGTCTTGAACATGCTTTTTGGCTTGTTTAATAATTTCACTGCCTTCTAAAAACTGATTGATAGCATTTGCGGTATCAATTTGCCCTTTATGCGGTCGAACAAAGTGGATTAGTTCATTAAAAGGTTCTTTTCTACCATCAAATGCTTCAAGCGAAATTGTTCCTATCAAATCGGCAAAATAACTGTATTTTTTTGCTTTCATTAATATAAAAATACCATAAGCACTCATAAATTGAGTGCCGTTTAATAGTGCCAAACCTTCTTTGGATTGCAAAATAATTGGTTGCCAATTAAAATGTTTTAAAACCACCGAAGAGTGTTGTACTTTTTCTTCAAAAAACACATCTCCTTCGCCTAAAAGCGGTAACGATAAATGTGCTAACGGTGCTAAATCTCCACTGGCTCCTAATGATCCTTGTGTATAAATTACTGGTAAAATATCATAATTATAAAAATCGATAAGCCTCAGTACGGTAATTAATTGCACACCAGAATGTCCATAACTTAAGGATTGTATTTTTAATAAAAGCATTATTTTTACAATCTCATTTGGAACAATATCACCTGTTCCGCAAGCATGAGATTTTACTAAATTTTCTTGTAATTGCGACAAGTTTTCGTTACTAATAATAACATTGCATAACGACCCAAAACCTGTATTAATACCATAAATTGGTGTTTGATGATTAGCTATTTTAGTATTTAAATAGGCTCTACATTTTTCAATATTTTCTATAGATTTATTGGATAAAGCTATTGTTTTTCTGCTCGAAACAATGTTTTGTAACAACTCTAATGTTAAAATTTCGTTACCTATATAATATGTGTTTTCCATTTTGTATTTATATTAGTTTACAAATTTCATTAAAATACTACTGAAAACCAAATTAAACCCAAATTACGCATTAGAAATCTATTCCAAACTCAAACTACTTCAAAA
>DYPB01000111.1:0-4831 GCA_020720185.1 Flavobacterium psychrophilum
AACTCTTTTGTCCTAAATACAATGAAAATAGGGTTTTTCAGCAGACCCTAATTACGCCAATTATAACAATCAATAGTGAAAATGGTACTATACCAATTAGAGCTGTAAATGGTACTGATTAAAAGTTATAAAAAAACTGCCCGAAAATTAATTCGGACAGTTTTTTTGTTTAAACAAATTGTAAATATTACAATTGTGGTCCAGCGTTTACAAGACTTTTACCTTCTTCGTTAATAGTATATTGTACAAAATTTTTAATAAACCGTGAGGCTAAATCTTCTGCTTTTGTACTCCACTCCGATGGGTTTGTATAAGTATTTCGAGGGTCTAAAATTGTAGCATCTACATCGTGTAAATCCGTTGGCACTTGTAAATTAAATGTTGGTATGGTTTTCACATCAGCATTTTCGATAGAACCATCCAAAATGGCATCAATAATTGCTCTTGTATCTTTTATAGAAATTCTTTTTCCGGTACCGTTCCAACCTGTGTTTACCATATAGGCGGTGGCTTTGTGTTGTTCCATTTTTTTAACTAATTCTTGCCCATATTGTGTGGGATGTAAAGACAAGAATGCTTTTCCAAAACAGGCAGAAAATGTAGGAGTTGGCTCGTTTACACCCCTTTCTGTTCCTGCTAATTTTGCTGTAAATCCTGATAAAAAATAGTATTTAGTTTGTTCGGGCGTTAATTTTGCAACTGGTGGTAATACACCAAAAGCATCGGCAGTAAGAAAGATAACTTTATTAGCATGACCTGCTTTAGAAACTGGTTTTACTATATTATGAATATGATTAATTGGGTAAGAAACTCGAGTGTTTTGAGTTACAGAACCATCTTTAAAATCAATTTTCCCATCGGCATCAACAGTTACATTTTCTAAAAGTGCATCTTTTTTAATTGCACCATAAATATCAGGTTCGTTTTCAGCACTTAAATCGATTGTTTTTGCATAACAACCACCCTCAAAATTAAATACACCTTCGTCGTCCCAGCCGTGTTCGTCATCACCAATTAATTCTCTTTTTGGATCGGTAGATAATGTTGTCTTTCCTGTTCCAGACAGTCCAAAGAAAACGGCTACATCTCCATTTTCGCCTTTATTTGCTGAGCAGTGCATAGATGCTATTCCTTGTAATGGTAGGTAATAATTCATCATCGAAAACAGTCCTTTTTTCATTTCGCCACCATACCATGTTCCTCCAATAATTTGGATTTTTTCGGTTAAATTAAAGGCTACAAAAACTTCAGAGTTTAATCCGTGTACGGCGTAATCTTTAAAACTTGTTTTTGAACCATTCATTACAATAAAATCTGGTTCGCCAAAATTCTCAAGTTCAGCATTGGTAGGTCTAATAAACATATTTTTTACAAAATGTGCTTGCCAAGCTACTTCCATAATAAAACGAACTTTTAATCGGGTGTTTTCATTAGCACCACAAAAAGCATCAACTACAAATAATTTTTTGTTTGATAATTGATTAACGGTTGTTTCTTTTAGAGCATTCCAAGTGGTTTGAGAGATTGGTTTGTTGTCATTAGCAGCCTTGTCAGAATTCCACCAAATGGTATCTTCTGTAATAGCGTCTTTTACAATGTATTTATCTTTTGGAGATCTGCCTGTAAATTCACCAGTCATAACATTTATTGCCCCAAGTTCTGTTAATTGCCCTTTTTCAAAACCTTCAAGATTAGCGTTCAGTTCTTCATCGTACAGATATTCGAAAGACGGATTGTAGATAATTTCTTGTGTGTTTAGTATTCCGTATTTTTCTAACGCAATCGTTTTCGTGGGTTGTGCATTGTTTTTCATAAAATGATAAAATTTTCTTTTAATATTAATCTTGCAAAGGTAAAACTTATAATTAATATAGCTTAAAATTTATTCTTTTTTTTGCAGAAAATTTAACATCAAAACGCCCCAAGCTATTATTAACAGCATTCCTCCGATGGGGGTAAGGACTCCAATAAATTTAAAATCAATTCCAGAAATTGCTTTTGTAGTTAGCAAATAGATAGATCCAGAAAATAAAATTATTCCAAAAACAGTTAAATTGTAAATGATTTTCAACTTTTTTTCTGTTAATGAAATTGATGCAATAAATAACAGAAACAATGCGTGATACATTTGATATTTTACAGCTGTTTCAAAAATAATCACTTGTTCTATTGGTAATATTTTTTTTAATCCATGAGCCGCAAAGGCTCCTAAAATTACAGATAACATTCCTATAAATGCTGCTGTTGCAATTGTCTTTTTTTGCATTTTTTAATCTTTTAAATCTTTTATTTTTAATTGTGTACTGACGGTTCCATTAAATTCATTTTCATCAATATTGTAACAAATTTCAAATGGTTTTCTGTTTGCAATAATGGCTATTTCTTTTCCCAAGTTAAATCCAATTCCAGCAATTCCTTCACTGTTATTCTGTTTTACAAATAGTTTTAAATGCTCGTTTTCTTGTCCTATAGGTTTTCCAAAACCTGTATCAATTACATTTTTTGTAACAAAAACAGGTGTCATATTTTGTGGTCCAAAAGGCTCAAATTGAGATAATATTCGGATGAATTTTGGTGTAATATCTTTAAAATCAATTTCTAAATCTATAGTAATTTCAGGAATTAATAATTCAGGATCGATAGTTGTTTTTATTTCATTTTCGAAAGCGGTTTTAAAATTTTGATAATTTTCGGGCAAAATAGTCATTCCTGCGGCATATTTGTGTCCGCCAAATTGCTCTAAATACTCGGCACAATTTTCGATTGCTTTATATACATCAAAATCCTTTACTGACCTTGCAGATGCGGCATATTTATCACCACTTTTTGTAAAAACAATTGTTGGTCTATAGTAGTTTTCTATCAACCTTGATGCGACAATTCCAATAACTCCTTTGTGCCAATTTTCATGAAAAACAACGGTCGAAAATCGTTCCTGCTCTTTATTTTCTTCAATAATATTCAAGGCTTCTTGAGTAATTTGTTTGTCCAAACCCTTTCTCTCGGAATTAAAATTTTCAATTTCTAGAGCAAATAGTGTTGCTTGATCAAGGTCAAATTCGGTCAAAAGTTCTACCGCATAATTTCCGTGTTTGATGCGTCCTGCGGCATTGATTCTGGGTGCAATTATAAAAACCACATCGGTAATTGTAAGTATTTTTGTTTTTAAATTTTGAGTTAAGGCTTTTATTCCTGCTCTTGGATTTTGGTTTATTACTTCTAATCCAAACTTTGCTAAAATCCTATTTTCACCCGTCATCGGAACAATATCTGCTGCTATTGCGGTGGCAACTAAATCGAGATATTCAACTAAATCATCAATGGTTTGCGAACGGTTTTGTGCTAATGCTTGAATGAGTTTAAAACCAATACCACAACCACAAAGTTCATCGTAAGGATAGTTACAATCGGTTCTTTTGGGGTCAAGAACGGCAACGGCATTTGGCAAAATTTCGCCAGGCAAATGATGGTCGCAGATAATAAAATCAATATTTTTATTATTAGCATAATCAATTTGTTCTATAGATTTTATGCCACAATCAAGAGCAATAATCAAGCTAAAATCATTATCATCAGCAAAGTCTATTCCTTTGTAAGAAATCCCGTAACCTTCGTCGTAACGATCTGGTATATAAGTAGCTATGTTGGTATAATAAGTTTTTAAATAAGACGAAACTAATGAAACTGCAGTTGTTCCATCTACATCATAATCGCCAAAAACAAGAATGTTTTCATTATTTGCAATGGCTTTTTCAATTCGAGAAACGGCTATATCCATATCTTTCATTAAATATGGATGATGCAAATCGGTTAATGATGGTCTGAAAAATTGTCGTGCTTCGTCAAAATTTTCAATTCCTCTCTGAATTAAAATTGTTGCAACTAATTCATTTACACTTAGTTGTGTGGACAATGATTTAATTTTTTCTTCGGCAGGTAATGGTTTTAAATTCCAACGCATTTTGATTAGATTTTTTAATTTTTAATTCCATCAAACCTTTGTAACCAGTAGTTCAACTCTTCTGTCATATTCAGCTCCTTTGCCTAACGGAACGGTATTGCCATAACCTTTAAAGGTCATTCGGTCTGGATCAATTTTTTTTCTAACTAAATAATCATAAACTGCCTCTGCACGATTAGTAGATAATTCTCGTCTCATAGTATCCATATCATAAGCTTCTTTTTGATAAGGTGGTGTGCAACAAATATGTCCTTGTATTTCAATTTCAATTCTTTTGTTCCGTAATAAAGCTCTTGCTACTGCATCAAGCTCTTTTTTTGATTTAAAAGTCAATCGGCTACTGCCTGTTTCAAAAAGTACATTTTCTAAATAAATTTTATCACCTACTAAATGGGTTTTTCTAACCACATTAAACATTCCTGGAATGCTTCGTTTTGCAAAAGGTTTTAGGTTCAGAACCACATCAACCCGACGGTTTTTAGATCGAGCTTCGGGCAAATTTTCTGTCAAAATATCGTCTTCTATTAAAATTCTTCCTTTGCCTTCAATGGTAATAATAATTTTATTTTTAATGCCTTTTTCAATCAGTTTATCCTTAATAGTAGTGGCTCTATTGGTAGATAATTTATAATTGTAAGCGTCTTTTCCAATATCATCGGTATAACCAAAAATTTGAACACTGGCTATTCGTGTCGAGTCATTTCTATTAATGAAATCAACAACTTCTTTAGCCTGTTTTTCATCAACATCAAATTTATCAAATTTAAAATAAACTGATTGTACGATGGCTTCTTGGGCATTAATAAATCCAAAAAAAAGTAGCGGAATTAGTTTTAAATATTTCATAAATTTTCAAAATAATTTTCAAAA
>DYPB01000111.1:4931-6120 GCA_020720185.1 Flavobacterium psychrophilum
AATTTTCAAAATAATTTTCAAAAATACAATTTATTTTGAACCTATAAATGTTTGTATTACAAAAAAAATAAAAATTTTGTAACTTTTTAAAGTAAACATTCGTACAATAAACAGAATATCTTTAATTTAAACTAAAAAACATGAGACAGTTAAAAATAACAAAGCAGGTTACCAATAGAGAAACAGCTTCGTTAGATAAATATTTGCAAGAAATTGGAAAAGTAGATTTGATTACTGCCGATGAAGAGGTAGAATTAGCACAACGAATTAGAGCTGGCGATCAGTCTGCATTAGAAAAATTGACCAAATCAAATTTAAGGTTTGTGGTTTCAGTTGCAAAACAGTATCAAAATCAAGGACTTACCTTGCCAGATTTAATTAACGAAGGTAATCTTGGTTTAATAAAAGCAGCACAAAGATTTGATGAAACTCGAGGTTTTAAATTTATTTCCTATGCCGTTTGGTGGATTCGTCAATCTATTTTGCAAGCATTAGCAGAGCAGTCAAGAATTGTTCGTTTGCCATTAAACAAAATAGGTTCTATCAATAAAATTAATAAAATGTATGCTCTTTTAGAACAAGCTAACGAACGACCGCCAAGTGCCGAAGAAATTGCAAAAGAGTTAGATATGACGGTTAATGATGTTAAAGAATCGATGAAAAATTCTGGTCGTCATTTATCAATGGATGCACCACTTGTTGAGGGTGAAGATTCGAATCTGTACGATGTTTTAAGATCAGGTGAATCTCCAAATCCTGATAGAGAGTTAATACAAGAATCCTTACGAACTGAAATAGAAAGATCACTTGAAACCTTAACTCCAAGAGAAGCCGATGTGGTAAGATTGTATTTTGGTTTGGGCGATCAACATCCGATGACTTTAGAGGAAATAGGAGAGACATTTGACTTAACCAGAGAGCGAGTAAGACAAATTAAAGAAAAAGCCATTCGCAGATTGAAACACACCAGCAGAAGTAAAATATTAAAAACTTATTTAGGATAAGAGATGATGGTTGATAGTTTTTGATTTTACTGACAACTATCAACTGACAATTTTATAGCAATGAATGGTCTGATTAACCATTCGTTTTTTGATTGATGATAACCCCAGCTGATTACTGGGGTTTAATTTTAGGTGGGTTCTATAAATTAGTTTTTTTGTAAATTTATTTTTTTACTGATGCTATT
>DYPB01000368.1 GCA_020720185.1 Flavobacterium psychrophilum
CCTATTACAAGTGTTCTTGTTCTGCTTGAATGAGAACCATAATCTTTGAAATTAACAACTTTGAAAAGTATGTTGTAATGTCCGCCAAGATTAAGTTTTATAGCATCTTCAATTGTTTTTTCTGTTCCATCAATGTCGGTACAAGTTGTATTTAAAAATGCACGTACATTTTCAAAAATGAAGAATTTCGGATTTACTTCTTTTGTGATTTTTATTGATTCCACAACCAAAGAATTTCTTGTTAATTCTTCATTTTTTTTGTGGTTGGCAACAGACATTCCTTGACACGGTGGAGTAGCTATAATTACGTCAGGCTCGGAAATTTTGTGTTCCGTTTGCCATTTCTTGATTTCAGAAAAAAGTTTGTCTTTAATGTTTTTTGTTGAAATATCTCCGTCTAAATAACCTGTATCGTATTTACACTTTTTATTGAAAAGCTGAATTTTAAGACGTTTTGTGAGGATTTCATTCGTAGCAATGCACTCAAAACCGTTTTGCTTGAAGCCGAAACAACCAACTCCTGCACTGCTGAATAAACTAATGTATGTCAATGGTTTGTTCATAGTTTTAGAATTTTATTTCGGTTTGTTTTATATTTATACTTTTTAAGTAGTTCATTTTTTCTTCTGCAACTATTAATGTTTCAGGAGAACATTTGAACTCATACATTTTTTTTGCGAATTGGTCGCCAAAGTATTCTACTTTTAATTTTTCAATATCTAAACTAAAAGCGGATGCTAATTTGTCTAATCGTTTTTCGTCAAACTCTCTCTTGCCGTTTTCAATTTTACTCAAATTTGCTGAGTCAAGTTTAAGTAGTGCCGCAAGTTCGGTCAATGTTAGTCCATTATCTGTCCTAAGTTTTCTGATGTATTCTCCAAATGTTGCTTTCATAGACTTGTAAAATTTAACTTGTCAGTTATTGACAAAATTACTCAATTGTTTTTATTTCACAAGTTTTTTATTTGATTTTTTTAGTGCGTTAGGAAAAAGAAGGCTCTTTTGGTTTTTCAGAGTTGGGTTGTGTGTCGGCAAAAACAAAATGTGCCTGAATGTGCGGTGGGTTTCCATTTTCTTTTCTGTCTTTATGCAGCAAAAATTCCCTTGTCATTCTGTCGTCTGTTTTGTCTTTTTACAATGAACGCTAACATCTGTATATAAACCGGTGAAATTTCAACCGG
>DYPB01000112.1:0-1751 GCA_020720185.1 Flavobacterium psychrophilum
GCTTCTTTCTCAAAAATGATGTTTCGATAAGCTAAATCTTTGTTTTTATATTTGATTAAATTGATAAAAAAATGCCCTAAATACAAGACATAGAAAGGAAAAACTAACAATTCTAATTGTTGCCTGATGTGGATTTTTTCGTGATTCATCATCACTTTATCTTTTTGGTCAGCCTTGAATTTAATAAAAACAAACGGAAAAAGCGTCAAGCCCCGATACCCTTTCGGGATTAAATATTTTGAAACGATGAGAAACATTTGATTTAAAATTTATAAATTTGTAAGATGAATGACAAGCAAAATAACAAAAAAAAACTGATAGAGGGAGAGGATTTTTATCTTACCCCCGAAGGCTACAAATGTTTTACCGAAAAACACCACCTCAACCGTGGTTATTGCTGCAAAAGCGGTTGCCGACATTGCCCGTATGGGTTTGATAAAAATACAAATACAATTAGAAAAACAACAAATAAAACGACAACCCATTATTAAACAAATCTAAATGACTTTCAAAGAACAAATACTACTAGGCATTCCAACAATTCTCCCCAATCCTAAACCTTACGATTTAGCCATAAACCACGCCCCAAAACGAAAAGAAATACTTTCGGTTGAGGAGAAAAAATTGGCCTTAAAAAACGCTTTACGCTATTTTGAACCACAACATCATTCGGTTTTGATTAAAGAATTTGCCGATGAACTTGAAAAATACGGACGCATTTATATGTATCGTTTTCGTCCAGATTATGAAATGAAAGCCAGACCTATTGACGAATATCCTGCAAAATCGCATCAAGCAGCCGCAATTATGTTAATGATTCAGAACAATTTGGATTATGCCGTGGCACAACATCCGCACGAATTGATTACTTATGGTGGCAACGGGGCAGTTTTTAGCAACTGGGCACAATATTTATTGACGATGCAATATTTGGCACAAATGACCGATGAGCAAACTTTGGCAATGTATTCAGGACACCCTATGGGATTATTTCCCTCACACAAAGAAGCTCCAAGAGTGGTTGTTACCAACGGAATGGTTATTCCAAATTATTCAAAACCAGATGATTGGGAACGAATGAATGCACTCGGCGTTTCTCAATATGGACAAATGACGGCTGGAAGTTATATGTATATCGGTCCGCAAGGAATTGTTCATGGCACAACAATTACAATATTAAATGCACTCCGCAAAATCAAGTTTTCCAACTCCCCTTCCCTTCGAGGAGGGGTCGGGGGTGGGGCTCTTTTTGTAACATCAGGATTGGGCGGAATGAGCGGCGCACAACCCAAAGCTGGAAATATTGCTGGTTGCATCACGGTTTGTGCCGAAGTAAACCCAAAAATTACTCACATTCGCCACAGTCAGGGTTGGATTAACGAAGTTATTTCAACTATTGATGATTTGGTAGCCAGAGTTATATTGGCGAAAGCCAATAATGAAATTGTTTCAATAGCCTATTTAGGAAATGCAGTCGATGTTTGGGAGAAATTTGATACCGAAAACATCAAAATTGATTTAGGTTCAGATCAAACCTCACTCCACAATCCATGGGCAGGAGGCTATTATCCAGCAGGAATTTCATTTGAAGATGCTAATGAAATGATGGCAAACAATCCTGATTTATTCAAACAAAAAGTACAACAATCTCTTCGTCGTCAGGTAGATGCGATAAATAAACATACCGCAAAAGGCACTTATTTTTTTGATTATGGCAATGCTTTTTTATTAGAAAGTTCACGAGCAGGAGC
>DYPB01000112.1:1851-6107 GCA_020720185.1 Flavobacterium psychrophilum
CCGTCTTATGTTCAAGATATTATGGGACCTATGTGTTTTGATTATGGTTTTGGACCCTTTCGATGGGTTTGTGCCTCGGGTAATCCCGATGATTTAGCCAAAACCGATGCAATAGCTTGTGCTGTTTTAGAAGAAATGATGAAAAATGCTCCTGATGAGATTCAACAACAAATGCAAGATAATATTACTTGGATTAAAGGAGCTCAAGAGAATAAATTGGTAGTTGGCAGTCAGGCACGAATATTATATGCCGATGCCGAAGGGCGGGTAAAAATTGCCGAAGCGTTTAATCAAGCCATTGCAAATAAAGAAATTGGAACAGTAATTTTAGGTAGAGATCATCACGATGTTTCAGGTACGGATTCGCCATATAGAGAAACCTCAAATATTTATGACGGATCGAGTTTTACTGCCGATATGGCAATTCAAAATGTTATTGGCGACAGTTTTCGGGGTGCAACTTGGGTTTCTATCCACAATGGTGGCGGAGTAGGATGGGGCGAAGTAATCAATGGTGGTTTTGGAATGGTTCTCGATGGTAGTATTGAAGCATCAAAAAGATTAAAATCAATGCTTTTTTGGGATGTTAATAACGGAATTGCCCGTAGAAATTGGGCCCGAAACGATGGAGCCATATTTGCTATAAAACGAGCAATGGAAACGGAACCTTTATTAAAGGTTACAATTCCTAATTTTGTGGATGAGGGTTTGTTATTATAAAAAAATCAATCAAGTTACATCATTCAAAAAAAAAATATAAATAATTAATTAGAATAAATATGAAAAACGAGTTACAAATAATTTTAGACAAATCAATAGGAGAAAAAAAGCACAAACAAATTGATGACATTTCAAAAAAATCTTTAAAAATTGAAATTTTAAAAAAAGATTTAGAGACATTGGTTGCGAAAATAAAATCATTAAAAGAAAAAGTTGATTCGAAAACGAGTGAGACAAAAGAAATATTTTGTAAGACCAAAGAAGAATATATTTTTTTATTGATAAATAAATATAAAATAAAGGGTTTTACGCTTTGGGAAAAAGATTTGATTATTGAATTTATAAATGAAGAGTATAGAATATTGATGGATATGGGCTATGTATCAGAAAAATTGCAACAAGCAATAGAAGATTATACAAAGCAAAATATTTCAAATATGAAACCATTTGAAAAGAAAATGGCAGAGGAGTTGTTGCGTGAAATGTTGGATGATATGGATATTGATAGTTCAACATTTAGTTTTGAAGAAATGAGCAGTCCTGATTTTAAAAAGCGAATAGAAACAGAGGCAAAAGAGAACTTTGAAAAACAGCAAAAAAACCAAAAAGAGGCTGATAAAAAAGAAATAGTAAGAAAAACAGATATTGACTTTCAGAAATTATATAAAAAATTAGCTAAAATATCTCATCCTGATTTATGTAAAAATGAAGCTGAAAGATTGGAAAAAGAATCACAAATGAAAGCACTCACCTTGGCTTGGGAAGACAGGAACTACTATGAAATTTTGATGCTTTGGTTAGTTATTGACCCAAACAACACCACAAATTTAGAATTAAATGAAAAAAATCATAAAAAAATCATTGCCCAACTGAATGAAAAAATAAATGATTTAGAAGGAGAGCAATATAGGATTAAAAATTATTTTAAGGATACTGCTTTTTATTATCAAAATTTCAATGCTCCATCGGATAAAACGGTTGATAAAAAAATTGAAAAGTACAAAAATGCTTTACAAACAACTGCCGAAAGGACAATAGAATTGACCAACCTGTTTCAGACAACTTCTCAATTAAAAAAACATTTACGATATACTTATGACCGAAGAGCTGAAGAGGAAGAAATGTTTGGAGGTTTTTTTGAGAAGTTTGGCAAACATTTTGAAAATGATAACAATGAATACTAAAATTTGAAATTTTCCCGAACAAAAACGAAAAATGAAAATTATGAAAACAATTGGACTTATTGGAGGAATGTCGTGGGAAAGACAAAACAAGGTTTAATATCTTTATTTGTTGTTCTAATCAAATCTAATAATTCCATACGGATTAATAAATTTTAGTTATTTTTGTAACAAATAAAAAAAATGAGCCTTTACAAATCACTTTTCAAACAAACATTAATCTATGGACTGGCAACTGTTTTGCCCAAAATATTGAGTTTCTTGCTCAATCCGTTATACACAAAAGTATTGCCAAAAGAGGAATTTGCAGATGTTTCAATCATTTTTGCCTACTTGGTTTTTTTTAATGTTGTGTTATCTTATGGAATGGAAACCGCTTTTTTTAGATTTTATAACCTTGAAAACAATAAAAATAAAGTTATATCAACTACCACAATATCAATATTTTGGAGTACAATAATTTTCTTAATCACTTCCTTGCTTTTCAGAAATTCAATTTCCGTTTGGACAAACATTGATATAAATTATATAACCTACATCCTTTGGATTTTATTTTTTGATGCGTTAGTAATCATACCATTTTCTAAACTTCGTGCCGAAAAAAAACCACTAAAATACGCTTTTCTAAAAATAGGAAATGTATCTTTAAATATGCTTTTAAATTTATTTTTCTTACTAGCTTTACCAGAATTAGCCCAAAACCCCAATAGTTTTTTCAGCACAATTTATTTTGATAACTTTCAAGTAGGATACATTTTTGTATCTAATTTAATAGCAAGTTTGATAACATTTCTTGTGCTTTCGTCAAATTATTTTAAAGTAAAATGGCAATTCGATTTTAATTTATGGAAACGAATGATGGTTTATGGACTGCCAGTTTTAATTGCAGGAATTGGATTTGCAATTAATGAACATTTTGATAAAATTTTATTAGATTGGATGTCGGTTTCAAAACAAGATATTGGTACTTATTCAGCCTGTTATAAAATCGGAATGTTTATGGTTTTGTTCAGAACCGCCTATACGATGGGAATAGAACCATTTTTTTTCAGTCATGCCGATAAAGAAAACGCCCCACAAACTTATGCAATGGTTACCAAATATTTTATAATAACGGGATCTTTTATTTTACTTTTTGTAATCGTTTTTATTGATTTTCTAAAAATATTTTTAGTTCCAAATCCTAATTATTGGGATGCAATGAAAGTGGTTCCATTAATTATTTTAGCAAATTTTTTCTTGGGAATTTATACTAATTTATCCGTTTGGTACAAAATAATTAACAAGACCAAAATAGGGGCTTATATTTCACTATTTGGAGCATTTTTAACACTTTTACTAAATTATTTATTGATAGGAAAATATAGTTACTACGGTTCAGCTATTGCCACCCTTGTTGCCTACGGAAGTATGATGTTCATTTCATACAAGTTAGGTCAAAAAAAATATCCCATTCCTTACGAAATCAACAAAATAGCAACCTATCTTGGCATCTCAATATTGCTTTCCGCCTTATCTTTTTATGTACCAATATTGCATAAAAGTTATATTTTTGGCATCTTTGCTTTGTTAATATTTGGCTATTTTATTTATAAAAATGAAAAACAAATTATCTTTAAAATCTTAAAATTAAAATGATAAATAAAAAAATAAATTCCGTTCAAGAGGCACTGAACGATATTCAAAGCGGCGCAACAATTATGTTAGGAGGTTTTGGTTTATGTGGTATTCCTGAAAACTGTATTGCCGAATTGGTTGAAAAAGGTATTGATAATTTAACCTGTATTTCTAACAATGCTGGTGTTGATGATTTTGGTTTAGGATTATTATTACAAAAAAAACAAATCAAAAAAATGATTTCTTCCTATGTTGGCGAAAACGCTGAATTTGAAAGACAAATGCTTTCAGGAGAATTAGAAGTTGAGTTAATACCACAAGGAACATTAGCCGAAAGATGCAGAGCCGCACAAGCAGGAATTCCTGCATTTTTTACCCCAGCAGGATATGGAACAGAAGTTGCAATAGGGAAAGAAAGTAGAGCATTTAACGAAAAAATGCACCTTATGGAATATGCTTTTAAAGCAGATTTTGCTATTGTAAAAGCGTGGAAAGGAGATACAGCAGGAAATTTAATTTTTAAAGGAACAGCTCGAAATTTTAACCCATCAATGTGTGGTGCTGCAAAAATTACTATTGCCGAAGTGGAAGAATTAATGGAAGCAGGAACCCTAGATCCAAATCAAATCCATATTCCAGGAATTTTAGTGCAACGAATTTTTCAAGGCAAAAAATATGAGAAAAGAATTGAACAAAGGACGGTTAGAAAGTTAGCAGATAACTTGTAAAAAACAAAAA
>DYPB01000113.1 GCA_020720185.1 Flavobacterium psychrophilum
CCTATAACCAAAATGATCAATTAACCTACCATGGCAAGGAAATTGAATTGGTAAGTGGGATGGATTATTTTATTTAAAACGCTGATACACATTAAATTACTAATTTTTTTTTTTTTGGGGGTAGAATCCATATCCTCACCCCAGATCCCTTGCTCTTTTAGAATGGAAGGGATATTAAAGTACTTCCAAATTTTTCAACAATTCAGCTTGATATTCTTCCAAGACAGGTTTTACGGTGCTTTCCGGTAAATCGGCTATTTTGATATACATGAGCCCGTCAATGGCATTGTTGAATTTGGGGTCTACATTAAAGGCAACCAATCGGGCATTTTGTTGTACATATTTTTTGATTAACACCGGAATTCTCAATCCTTGTGGTTCTAATTCAGTGATCAGCTTATCAAATTTTTGCATATCAGCTTGGGCTTCATCAAAAACAAAGTCTTTATCAGCATCTTTGAGTTGTACTTTGTACTCTTTTTTTGGATGAATGTATTGCGCCACAAACGGGTCGTAGTAATGCGAGCGCATAAATTCAATCATCAATGATTTTGAAAAGTTTGAAAATTGATTACTGATACTTACCCCACCGATGAGATATTTGTTTTGTGGAAAACGAAGCGTAACATGTACTATTCCCTTCCAAAGCAAAAACAAAGGCATCGGCTTTTGTTGGTATTCCTTAATGACAAATGCCCGTCCCATTTCTATGGATTCATTCATCATGTTGTATAATTCCGGTTCGAATTTGAATAGAGAATTGATATAAAAACCTTTAATTCCGTGTTTGGGAAATATTTCATGTCCTAAACCCATCCGATAAGCACCTGCAATTAGTTTGGTTTCGGTATCCCAAAGAAATAGATGATAATAATAATTATCGTACTTATCAAGGTCAATAGCATTATTAGTGCCTTCACCCACTTCACGAAAAGTAATTTCGCGTAGTCTTCCTATTTCTTGAAGAATGTTCGGAATTTCTTTAACTTTGGTGAAATAAACCTCATAGTTTTTTAAAGTCAAAAAACGCTTATTATTACTACGTAAAGTTTCAATTTCTCTTTCAACTTTTTCTTTCTCAATTGGTTTAGCAATAGGCTTTGGCGGTTTTTCAGGAAATTTTAGTTTTTCTTTAGCTTGATTTAACGGATTCTTTTGAGCTTTATAAGCATTTGCTAATATATACGTTTTATTTCTCAAGTATTGACTCAATTCATCAATAGCAGAATATTGTTCCAATTCAGAAGGTTGAATCGGTTTCCCGATTCGCATTTTGATGGGTTTATTCCCTTTGTTTAATAACTCTGATGGAAGTTTAGCCGTTCTTAAAGTACCACTGATTTTCGCCAGAAAATAGAAAAAACGACTGTTTTTAGTGTGGAAATAAATGGGAATAACCGGCACATTTGCAGATTGAATGATTTTTATTGCTCCTTTACTCCATGGTCTATCCACGTATATTCCATTTTCTTTTTCGGTTGAAACCTCGCCGGCAGGGAAAAACCCTAAACCATTTCCGGCAGCCAAATGCTCAATAGACAATTGTGTGCCGCCCATATTTCGTTTGATGTCTTTTCTGTCTTCAAAAGGATTTACCGGAATAACAAAAGGAGTTATAGGTTTAACTTTTGTCAACAAGAAGTTTCCGGTAATTTTAAAATCAGGCCTTATTTCAGTCAAGATTTTTAATAAAATGATGCCTTCTGCACCACCCAACGGATGATTTGAAACGGTGATAAAAGCTCCTGTTTTAGGAATACGTTTTAAATCATCTTCCGGAATGTTAACTTTTAATCCAAAATTTTCAAAAAGAGCACTAAAAAAACTTTGACCTTCATAGACTTTTACTCTATCGTAGACTTGATTGATTTTATCAATTTTTGTCAATTTCAAGAAAAGCCAACCAACGAAATTACCTATTATTCCTGTTTTTTCAAGATGTAAAACTTTTGAAATGTCTTTTGTGGAAACTAAGCTCATTATTTAATTGAAATATTAACAACTGCAAAAATACTAATTTTAACCCATAGTGCATTATATGTTTGCCACTCCCCAATTAATTGGGGACGAATTTTTTACTAATCTGATGAATTTTATTTAATTTTCACGAATAATTGAACGCAAAGCATTCAATTTATTAGTGTTAATTTTTGTTCAGTCATGAATTTCTATAAATTTCTAAATCGTTTATTAGTGGCTAATTTGTTAATCTATTGATAACCTGTTTTTTATTAAATCACTGATAATGCACCACGAGTTATTTTAAGTGTATTTATTACAAAAAAAATCCCTTTATAAAAGATGATTTGTTTTTTCCTAAAATCCGAAAGGATTTTTATTAGTGAATATAAATCAGCAACTTACATACTATTTATGTAATACAATAAATTATCATAAATTCGTCCCCAATTGATTGGGGAGTGGCTTTTACATATTCTTTGCGGATTTAAGGTTTTACATTTTGTATATACACCTATAATAGTTACAATTTTTTAAAGTTAATTATCTTTCAAAAAATTTTTTAAAAACTTGTGAATTACGATGGGAAATGGATATTGATGAATCTCTTCAAATGAAATGGATTCGGATAAAAATTGATCTACCTCAATCTTCCAAAAAGTAATATCAATCTCTTGATGCGTTAACTTATGTTTAATGGGAATACTATTTAAAATACTAATATTTAAAATGTTATCAGCATATTTTTCAGAAAAATGCACTATTTGTTCCAAGTTTAATTCATCATCCGACTCCAACAAAGGGAACTCAAAAAGATGTTTCCAAATATCATTTTTTTCTCTTTTCTGAACTATGGTTTGTTGATTTTTATCCAAAAATAGCAAATAATGAAAATTTCTACTTGAAACGATCACTTTTTTACTTTTAAAAGGTAAGTCACTTATTTTATTGTTTTTCAATGCGTAACAACTCTCATTTAAAGGACAATTTTTACAAATGGGAGAAACCGAGACACATTGTAATGCCCCAAATTCCATTACAGCTTGATTGAAAACATCGGGTCTTTTAGGGTCGATTAACTTACTTGCCAATTTCTTAAATTCCACTTTAGCAATTAAGGTATCAATTGGGATTTCCAAACCAAAATAGCGAGACAGAACTCTGTACACGTTTCCGTCGAGGGTTGGTACTTTTTCACCAAAGGCAAATGAAGCAATAGCCGCTGCCGTATAATCACCTATTCCTTTCATTTTCAATAGCTTTTTATAAGAATCAGGAAAAATTCCGTTTAAAACATCCGTTATGAGTTTGGCAGTAAAATGCAAGTTTCTGGCACGCGAATAATAGCCTAAACCTTGCCATAACTTTAAAACATCTTGCTCGTCTGCTCTCGCCAAATCAATAATGGTCGGATATTTTTCTACAAATTTTTCATAATAAGGCAATCCTTGTGCTACACGCGTTTGTTGCAAAATAATCTCCGACAACCATATTTTATAAGGGTCTTCAGTATTTCTCCACGGCAAATCTCTTTTATTGCCGTGGTACCATTCAATGATTATATGAGTAAAATTAAGACGCATTTATATAGGACTGCAATATTATTGATTTTTCTTTGCTTTTATTACACAGTCTATAAGCAATATTTTAAAATTAGTTTTTTATCTTTGCAATATGGGCAAAAGATTTGACAGACTCAAAGAACGTTTGACATTCAAATACCGCTTGGTGATTTTGGATGAAGAGACTTATGAAGAACTATTTTCGTTTAAACTTTCTGAGTTAAATGTATATGTGTTTGGCGGAACTGCCATCATCCTTCTTATCTTACTGACAAGTTTAATTATAGCTTATACTCCACTTAGAGAATACGTTCCCGGCTATGCATCAAACGATGTAAAGGAAAAAGCCGAAATTCTAATGGATTCACTCGAATCATTACACGAAAAAAGTATACAAAACGATGCAAAGTTAACGGCGGTGATGAATGTGTTAACCGGAAAAGTTAAAACCACTGAATATCTTGCCAATTTAGATTCCCTTTTGAAAGCAAATAAGGATAGCATCAGCAAACACAGTATATATGCAAGCAAAGAAGACTCTATATTTAGAGAAGATATTGCAAAAGCTGATAGGTTTAACATAAGAACCAACAACAAAAACACAAAAAGAATAGTCCTATTTGCGCCTGTAAACGGAACTATTACCAAAAAATACAGCGGAAAAGATAGTCATTACGGGGTTGATATTGCATTAATAAAAGGCACTCCGGTCAAATCTGTAGAAGACGGAACTGTGATTTTTTCCGAATGGTCCGTAGATAATGGTTTTGTAATTATAGTTTATCACGGCAATAATCTGATATCTGTATACAAAAACAATGCTTCCTTACTAAAAAAAGAAGGGGATATAGTAAAATCAGGAGAAATCATAGCCACCTCAGGGGCTGGGGGTAAATTCGACGGGTCGCCACATCTCTACTTTGAATTATGGTATAACGGCTATTCGGTTGACCCCACTCAATTTATGAATTTTGAATAATGAATTTAAAATCATTTTTAGCTAAAATATTTGCTCAATATTCTTACAATCAAGTTGCTAAATGGTCTGAAAATCCTATTGTAACCCAAGAAGAAGTTTTTCATTATCTGTTAGAAAATGCAAAAAACACCCAATTTGGCAAAGACCATCATTTTGAAAATATTAAGTCTTATGAAGATTTTAAAAAAGTAGTACCTGTAAGGGATTATGAAGACTTAAAAGACTACATAGAATTAATTAAAGAAGGAAAATCGGATATTTTATGGAAAGGAAAACCAACTTATTTTGCTAAAACTTCAGGAACTACTTCGGGTACAAAATACATTCCTATCACCAAAGAATCTATGCCTTATCACATTAGTGCTGCACGCAATGCACTTTTGTTTTATATCAAAAACACAGGCAAAGCCGATTTTGTTAATGGCAAAATGATATTCTTACAAGGCAGTCCGGTTTTAGATGAAAAAAATGGGATTAAAATAGGACGACTAAGTGGAATTGTGGCACATTTTGTACCTAAATATTTGCAAAAAAACCGTTTGCCCAGTTATGAAACCAACATCATAGAAGATTGGGAAACCAAAATAGAAGCCATTGTCAATGAGACGATTGACCAAGATATGACTGTCATTGGCGGGATTCCATCTTGGGTGCAAATGTATTTTGAAAAACTGACAGAAAAATCGGGTAAAAAAATTAGTGAATTGTTCCCCAATTTCAATTTTTTCATTTACGGAGGTGTCAATTTTGAACCTTACAAAGTAAAATTTGAAAACTTGATAGGTAAAAAAATTGATTCTGTAGAATTGTATCCTGCTTCGGAAGGATTTTTTGCTTTTCAAGATACACTAAACGAAAAAGGATTGCTATTGCAACTCAACAGCGGCATGTTTTACGAATTTATTCCCGCCAACGAGTTTTACAACGAAAACCCAACGCGTATTTCTATTAAAGAGGTGCAATTGGGTGTAAATTACGCTTTAATTCTCAACACCAACGCCGGACTTTGGGGTTATAATATTGGCGACACCATTGAGTTTACTTCCTTAAAACCTTACCGCATCAAAGTTACAGGACGCATCAAACATTTTATCTCTGCTTTTGGAGAACATGTCATTGCCAAAGAAGTGGAAAATGCGTTGCACGAAACCATGCAACATACAGAAGTGCTCATCAGCGAATTTACAGTTGCACCGCAAGTTACCCCAAATGAAGGACTTCCCTATCACGAATGGTTTATCGAATTTGAAAAAAAACCTGAAAACATGGATGAATTTGCAAGGAAAATTGATCAATCCATGCAAACCCAAAACATCTATTATAGCGATTTGATAGAAGGTAAAGTTCTCAGACCCTTGGTCATCACTTCGGTAAAAAAAGGCGGTTTTCACGAGTATATGAAATCCATCGGAAAATTTGGTGGTCAAAACAAAATTCCGCAACTTTCTGACCATAGAAAAATTGCGGAAGTATTAGAAAATTTGGGCTTGACAGAAGTTTTGTGAAATTGGGAATTGGATTCCTAATCTTGCAAACTTTATTTTAATTATTTAATTAGGGTCTGCTGAAAAAACACATATCATTAATTATCAATCACATATATT
>DYPB01000369.1 GCA_020720185.1 Flavobacterium psychrophilum
ATTGCATTTTGAGTTTTCATAACGAAGTCTAATGCGTAATTTGGGTTAAAAAAGAAATTGAACGATTAAACCAATAAAAAAAACCAACGCTTCCGTTGGTTCTTTCTCTAAAAAAAATATCTTTTTAGGCTTTTGTTTTTTTAGTTGGTTTTTTGCGTTCACTTTTCTTGACACCACCAGCCATTTCATATTGACTGCTGTTTTTGCCAAATTTTGTGGCAACGCCTGTTAATACTCTTTCGTTCAAATCTTTGACGACCATTTCTTGTACCAAACAATCGTTGTATAAATTGTCAATTGTACTCAATGTAGTGTTGTATGTCCCTTGTTTTGTTCGTAACAAATCTATTTGGGTTTCATAATTTGCAACTGTTATATTGTTGCCTAAATCTAAAGCAGGGTCTATACTCTTTAACGCTGCTAACCGTGTGTTTCCTTTTTCAAGAGTTGGAATTTTAATTAATTTTCGACGAGCCATTTTTAAATGATTTAAAAGCCTACTTGCCGCAGGCAGGTTAATATTCTGTTTTTGTAATTACAAGCATACAGATACAAATTTCGTGCCAAACTATCAATTTAATAATTAAATTTATGTTAAATTCTCATTTTTTAGTGTTTCATTGATATTATTTACCCAACTAAAGAAAATAGATAAAAGAAAATAGACTATATGCTTTATTTTTTATTGATATATTTTCGTCAATTTAATACTATATATTATAGGTATAATGAAAAATAGTAAGCATTTCTTTATAACGCTTACTTGTTATAAAAAAAGTAGTAAACATTTCTTTATAATACTTTCTCATTACAAAGAAAATAGTAAACATTTCTTTATAATACTTATTCATTATAAAAAAAGTAGTAAACATTTCTTTATAATACTTTCTCCTTACAAATTAAATAGTAAGTATTTCTTTATAACACTTTTTCCTTACAAAGAAAATAGTAAGCATTTCTTTGATAATAGACAATATTTTGTGTAAACAACTGAAGCTTTTACAATGCGTGTATGTGAAATAAAATATTAAAACTACATTTGCAGAAAAACTATGAAAATCTTTAACCTCGACTAAATGAGCGAAATCTAAAAATTAGCAGACCCCATCTAAAAAAACAAACTAACAACCCAACAATCTGAAATGTCCCAATTCCTAAAAATTTATCCTGAAAACCCG
>DYPB01000370.1 GCA_020720185.1 Flavobacterium psychrophilum
TTTGCTTATTATTCATCCGATGATTGTGAGTCATCGGATGAGTTGTCAAAGTTAAGGTTAAAAAGGTTGCAAATGTCAATTAGAAAATTAAGATTTGCGATAACCGTAAAAAATTTCCTTTTCTTTTAGGTGGTTTAATAGTTCATCAATGGTTGATACTAATTCCGGTGGAATTTTCGTTTTAAGATTTTGGTCTTGGGGTTGGGTAAGCAGTTGAACTACATAGTACCACAGCATATACCGTTCCTGTAAAATTTTACCGTGCATGCTGTCTTCAAAAAAGCGTTTTACCAATTGGGTTTGTTGATGAATTAAAAGTTCATTGAAAAGATAATTGAGATTTTCATATTGATTTTCAATGATGTAATCCGAAATTTTTTGCTCTGTATTTTCAAAAATGCCGTTCCATATTTCTGCTATGAGAATGGCATATTTGTGTATGTTCGATTTATTAAAAAGTTTAAGGGATTCCGCTTTGTTTTTATTCAGGTTATAATATAAAAGTGCTAAATTATTCATAGCTTCCACATATCCTTTATCAACCGCTAATAAATAGTATTTTTCGGCTAAATCCCATTTTTCTTGGGTTTCATATAAAAGTGCTAAATTATTCATTGCTTTCACATCTCCTTTATCAACCGCTAATAAATAGTATTTTTCGGCTAAATCCCATTTTTCTTGGGATCTATATAAATTAGCTAAATTAAACATAGCGTTCACATGTCCTTTATCAACCGCTAATAAATAGTATTTTTCGGCTAAATCCCATTTTTCTTGGGTTTCATATAAAAGTGCTAAATTATTCATTGCTTTCACATCTCCTTTATCAACCGCTAATAAATAGTATTTTTCGGCTAAATCCCATTTTTCTTGGGATCTATATAAATTAGCTAAATTAAACATAGCGTTCACATATCCTTTATCAACCGCTAATAAATAGTATTTTTCGGCTAAATCCCATTTTTCTTGGGATCCATATAAATTAGCTAAATTAAGCATAGCTTCCACATATCCTTTATCAGCCGTTAATAAATAGTATTTTACGGCTAAATCCCATTTTTCTTGGGTTTCATATAAAAGTGATAAATTATTCATTGCTTTCACATATCCTTTATCAACCGCTTTTTTATATTGTTCAATCGCTTTTATAGTTTCTCCTTTTTCATTGTAAAT
>DYPB01000114.1 GCA_020720185.1 Flavobacterium psychrophilum
TTATCATAAATTCGTGAATTAGTGGCATTTACATATTTTTTGCGGATTTAAGGTATATTAAGGACAATGACAAAAAACATTGTCAAAATAATCAGAGAAAAATCATACTATTATGGGCAGCTTTTTTAATGTGGGGTAAAAAAAGCTACTCTTCCTTCCATTTAACTTTGTAAATGTAAATAGGTTTTTCTTATAAACCAAATTTTTTGCTTTTTTTATTTTTTTGATTATCAGGTAGTTACATTTTTTGAAGTGTTAAAGTTTTGTTAGGGGAATTAAAAAAACATCTTTCCTACTTCAATCTTCCTTATCAAAATTAATATTTCTTTCTGCTTTTCGTTCTGATTGGATTTTTTTTTCTTTTAGTCTTTTTAAGTTGGGGAGGTTGGAGGATTTTATACTCAAATAAATTGTAAAAAAGCATTTACAATATTTATGTTAGATTGGTATTACAACCTCGTTAAAACTCACCGATGAAAAAATGCCATACCCATTTTGGATGTTTGTGTACACAGTGTAAATCGTTTCAAAAAAAGAATCGCTATATGTACTTGAGTAATTCATGTAACTTTTAGCAAATTCTATAAAATCCGGAGAAAGTTTATATAATCTCACGGTAATTTCGGTTCCGACTTCGCCATAAAAATTGTATTTTATCACTTGTAATCCGGTTTGTTTAGGATGGTAAATGTCGTATAAATTAAATAAATATTCATCCTCATCATCAATAGTTTTTACAAGATAAGCCTCATCTAATGAAGTATTCTTAAAATAAATATAAAGCGAATTATTGTCATGAGAAACTTTAACTGAATCAATAGCAGGTGGATCAAAAATAATTTGTTGATTA
This sequence comes from Flavobacterium psychrophilum, assembly GCA_020720185.1. Taxonomy (GTDB): domain Bacteria; phylum Bacteroidota; class Bacteroidia; order Flavobacteriales; family Flavobacteriaceae; genus Flavobacterium; species Flavobacterium psychrophilum_O. Next base: position 851 of record DYPB01000114.1, read on the forward strand.
GATACAGCTTTCGGACAACCATCAGCTTCAACTTCTAAATGGTATTTACCGTTTATATTAGGTGAAAAATCAATGGGGGATTCAAATTCTTGGTTATCTTCTGTTCCTAAATCCATCAAAAAGTTATTGTTTTCAAAGAGTTTTACTTTTACATTGCTCAGCAAATAGGAATCATTTACCTGGGTAGGATTTAAAGATTTATTGACCCAAACCATGACTCCTTCTTGATTTGAGATAGTCCCGTTTACAACAATTTTATCTCCTTCATAATCAATATCGTATTGAATTTCCTTTTCAATTTCACAGGATGAAATTAAAAGGAAAATGATTAAATAAATGCCTTGTTTCATTTTTAAAATTTTATTGAATAACTCAAACTTGGAATAATAGAAAAATGAGCTATTTGCATTACTTTTCCATTACTTTCATCAATATAAATATGTGATGGATTTTGTCGGGCATACACATTAAAAATATTAATTTTTAAACTTTCTTCTCTTCCTTTTTTGGAAATAGTAGTTTTATCGAGAGAAATATCTAATCTATGGTAAGTTGGTAATCTCCTATTGTTTACACCATCGTATATAAAATAACCGGGAATCATCTCATTTTCGGGAACGTAAGCCACCGGTAAGGTTATAGGTTTTCCGGATTGAAGAATAAAGGTGCTATGTAATGCATATTTTTTACTTAATTTATAACTCGAAATAAAATTAAAATTATGCGGTCTATCGTAAATAAAGGGATAAGACCTACCTTTGTTAATTTCATTAAAAGTTCTTTGACTTTTTGAAAAAGTATAATTGAGCGTCCAATTCCATTTAAGTGCAGATTTTGAAACTTGTCCTTCTATTCCATAACTCTTTCCTATTCCATTTACTTTAATCATATTTTCAATCTCTGATATTTCTTGATTTACATCTATGGGCAAACTAAATTCTATCAGGTTTTTCATTTTTTTATAATATACATCTAATGTGTAATTCAACTTGCTTTTTTGGGGTGTATATACCATTCCTGCCGAAACTTGATAGGCTTTTTGTGGTTGTGTTTTTTCGGACGAAGCAAACCACAATTCATTCTCAAATCCTTCAAAATTGTTGACAATCAAATGATTAGGCTGATGCATAATGGTGTAATTCGTCTTTAAAGAAAGGTTGTCATTCATTTTCCAACTAATTGAAAACCTGGGTTCCAAATACCAAAAATTACGACTTTTGGTTAATGAGTTGTTCAATCTCAGACCGTAGTTCATTCTCAAATTTTGATGTAAATAAAACTCATCTTCCGTAAAAAAACTAAAATGCCAAGCACTCATATTATTGAAGACAGTCTTGCTTTTAGTATAATCGTCATTGTATAAATCGAAAATCTGATTGTCTTGATATCCCGGTTGCATAGCATTGTAAACTACTTCGATACCGGTAGAAATTTGATGGTTTTTATGCAGATAATTCATCTTGCTTTGAAAAGTGAAATCCTCAATTTGTGATTTTGTACTAATGAGTGTATGCGTATTTTGATATAAAATATCAGAATAAAAAGCATTGTCATAATGTGAAAATGATAACGTGTTTTGGAAACTTGTTAAGGTGTTTTTTCTATAAAAACTTTGTATTCCTATTCCATAATTATTGATACGCATTTTATTATTATCATAGGATATTTTACTTGATGAAAATACAGATTTCTCAAAATCTTGACCCATATAAAATGAAAAAGAAATCTTGTGATGCGGATTAAACTGATGTGTTATTTTTGAGTTGATATCATAAAATGTATAACCCCAATATTCTCCTTTTCCTGTTTTTCTATAATATTTCCTTTTAGACAAAGTAAACAAGTCGTAATAGGAACTTCTAACAGCTAAGTAAAAATTAGTTTTACTCCATAAAGGTCCTTTTAATGATATTCCGGATGATAGTAATCCCAACTTAAATGTTCCTTTTATTTTATCTTTATTGCCGTCAATAGTTAATATGTCAATAACAGAGGAAATTCTACCGCCATATTGAGACGGAAAACCACCTTTGTATATATCTACCTGTTTTATAATATCCGAATTAAAAAGTGAGACTAATCCCCCTATATGATTGGAGTTATATATTTTTATACCATCGAGTAGGATTAGATTCTGCCCTCTATCGCCTCCTCTGACATAGATATTGGAAAATCCTTCTTGTCCCGAACTGACTCCGGGCAACAAACTCAATGATTTTAATAGGTCAACTTCCCCAAAATTAGTTGGCATTTTTTCTATACTGCTCTGTGTTACCGTCATTTTACCTAATAAGGATTGATGGTGTAACTGTTTTTTTGCGTCAATAATTACTTCCGAGAGTTGTTCTGCTTTTGGTAGTAAAAAAACATTAATTAAAGAATCTTTTTCAATATTTAGGTTAATGGTTTTTTCTTCGTATCCGGTATGATGAAATGACAAATTATTGTTACTTTGGGGCAAAAAGATAGAATAATATCCATTTTTGTCTGTTGTAGTCCATTTGCTTTGTTTTGGTTCAAAAACATCAGTATATGGCAAAGTTTCACCGGTTTCCAAGTCTTTTACAATACCTGAAACTGTATAAGATTGTGCCCATATATTTTGAAATAATAAAAAAATTAGAAACTTTAGTACTTTCATAAAAGTCTATTTCAAAATATAACCTAATTTGAGACCAAATTGTTGTGAAATGTAATCAATATTTATATCTGTATTATACTGAAAGGTTGGAGTAAGGTCTCGATAATAATCAAGTCCAACTATGTATTTTTTTTTGAGTATTAAGTCAACTCCTCCGGAAAAGCCTAACACATATCCTCTATTTTTGTATTGCAAAGAAAATGGGGGGCTATTTACCATGAATCTATTTTCAAAGCCAGCAGCGATAAATATAAATTCTTCATACTTGTAATTTAGTTTGAGAGGAACTTGAATAGTAAAATGATCATTTTTTTTTACCATTGAATTCAGAGGAATATAATCTTTTAATCCCATAAATGTCTGAAAATACCTCATTCCTAATCCATATTCCGCATATAACTTATCATTCATAATAGGAAAACTACTGGTTATTTTTAACCCAAAATAGGGTTTATACGTATCATAAGAGTTTCCAATCAATATATTAGTTTCCCAATTCTTTTCAATTAGATTTCCGATTCCCGTTTCTACATACAGCCTTATGGGTAATTTATTTTTTTGACTATAGAGTATGTTAAATGCTAAAAGAAAAATAATAGTTGTGATTCTCATGTGTTAATGTATTTAAGGTGAGTTTAAATACCGATTGACCTGCCACGCAATAGGTGTGGTATCGGGATAGTTTTTAATGTTTATTTTTTATTTTGATAATCATACTTGTAGCAGGATTAATCATTTTTTCAGGACAATAAAGGGAGCAAAAATAACTACCGGCTTCGCCAAGCCGTGATTTTCAACTTTCGTGGTTGGTTTATCGGCATTAGAACCTACTTTAATAAAATTGATGATTAGTTATATTAATCCTTAAATCCACAAAGTTTTAATATTAATGTTTATATATCAGCTATTTAGTATAAAATCACAGTACCTTATTTTAAATAATAAATTTGTGGATAAGCGACTTTAATATAACTTTTGCAGATTTAAGGTTAATAATGAATATTTATTTTAATAGTTACAAATATATCAACATAAAAAATCAATTGGCTTAAAAAAAATGCTCAAGCATCTGATTGCTTTTAATTTTAAATATCAGATTACCAATAATCAATTGTTGCCCATCCACAAGCACCTGTGCCTGTTGTTTTGAAGTGTGCTCTATTTCTAATTGTGTCTATACGAAATTCCATTAAAGAAAAATTAGCATTTCCTAACATACTATTTCCTTTATAAACCACATCACCCATAGGTATGTTTATAGTTGCCGTTTGTAAATTATAATGCGTAGTCCCATAGTAATTTTCATAATCTGAATAACCACAGCTATATTTGTGTTTAGAATTAATTGAAACGAAAGGGATATCATAATTTATTTCATAGGGTACTCGAGTATTCAAAATGATTTTTTCAAAACTATGATCTGTTCTGTAAAGATGCCAATTTCCTAAATATTTTTTATATCCTCTTGATTTTACTTCATATTTCAATTGTTGTAATTGAGTGGGTGCTCTTGTAAATGGATCAACACCATTCCATACTACAAGATATAGAGTTGTATTTCCAATTACTCTTCGTTTATTACATTCTTTAATAACTTCAGCATTTACAGGAGCTTTTACATCATTTTGAGTGCTAATAATATAGCTAATAAATTCTTTTTTTTCATTTTCAATATAAATATTTTTATCATCAACAACATATTTATTTGTGTTAATTGCATAGCATCCATCTGTATTTACTAGTGTAGCATAAAATTCAACAGGAAACCGTGATTCTATCATATCACCATTCATTTTGTACAATGATTTATTTTCGTCTAAAATTCTATTGAATTCTTCCTCAGTTTTAGTTTCATTTAATTTATCATTAAACTCTGTAAAAGCTCTTTTATAAGATTTAAATCCAATTGACTTTTCCCATTCAAATAATTCAGTTTCATTCATATTACTTAATACTTCTGACATCTTACTAAAAGCATTCCCATCTGTAAAAGTAAGAACTCCATTAACTACTTTAACTTCAATAGTTTGGATGTTATCGGATTCTTTATTTGCAGACATCTCAAATACAGTTTCTTTTTGACAACTGTTAAAAAATAATATTGCAAAAGAAATAAAGAAAAATAATTTTTTCATGTTTGTAAAATTTTAAAATTAAAAAATTGGTTTGTTTATTTGTGGTTTGCCTATTCTTTCTTGAACAGACCCACTGCACCACCGGCAGTACAGAACCACCCATTTTAAAATTTAAACGATTACAAAATTTTATATTACCTTTGTACTCGTTAAATCTTAATGGTTTAATGCTGGGAGAGGCTGTTTTATCTTTCCGAGACGTGGCAGCTTTCTCCTTCCTTTTTGAAAATTTCTTACTGTACTTCAGAAATTTTTGTTCCGATAATTATCGGGATAATTTTCCTTACTTTCTTTTGATGTTATAAATTTAGATTTATACTTGTTTTAAAAATACTATATCCTAAAATCCACAAGGGTTTTTATTAGTGCATATTAATCAGCGACTTATATACAATTCATGTAATACCTAAAATCCACAAGGGTTTTTATTAGTGTTT
>DYPB01000115.1:0-3949 GCA_020720185.1 Flavobacterium psychrophilum
AGCATCTGACTGTTAATCAGAGGGTCCTTGGTTCGAGCCCAAGAGAGGGAGCTCTCCTGAAAAAGCCGCAAAATTGCGGCTTTTTCTTTTTATAACAATTTGGTTTTTAAAGAGTTACGAGCCAAAAAAGCGGTTCGAGAAATATAAAATAAAATTATGGGATTTTTGGGTGATTTCTCGAACCATTTACCATGAAACACACGTAACTGACTAAAAAACAAATGGTTACGAATTAAAATCTTGAACAGGGATTTTAAGTTAAAAATCCATATCTTTATTGGCTAGTATAGCCTATAATGTTTGTTTCCAAATAAATATTATTTATGAGTTTGCTTGAAAACATTAGAGAACCATTTTCACAAGGTCTAAAGAAGCTAGGCTTTGAAGGAGATTCTTTGTTGTTTTTAACTGATGAACAAAATCTTCCTGATCAGCTTTTATATTTTCATCTAGAAATAGCAAAAGAATTAAAAGCTACAGCTGTTTATTTTCGATTACAATTAAACGGTAGCTACAAACCACAAGTTTATCTTTTTGATTTTACAGACAAAAATTTCTACGAGGAAGAAGAAAATAGCATTGCGGCTATTCAAACGAAACTTTGGAGTAGTGGCGAAGTTCCATTAGCTTGTTTTTTTTTCAACACAGAGATTAAAATAGTAGATTGTACCAAACATATAACCAAAGATTTCAAGCCAGAATATTTGATTTCTAATTTGAATATTATTGGTAAAGCTCATGATTTATATAATGAACAATTTGCTGTAAAAATTAAAACTGGAATCTTTTGGGAACAAGAAGAACTTAAGAAAAAGTTCAAATTTCAAAACTCGGCTTATGATATTTTAATAAAAAACATCAGAAATGTAAGTAATGAATTAAACCAATCACTGTCTAATTCTTCTTCTTTAATCAATAAAATTATTGTTCAGGCTATACTGATAAAATATTTAGAAGAACGTATTGATACAGAAGGTAATAAATTATTATCTGAAAAATACTTTAAAAAATATAACTATTCAAATTCCTTTACAGATGTTTTGTTAAAAGGAAAGTTTGTCGATTTATTGATTGATTTAAATAGAGATTTCAATGGGAATGTATTTTCTTGGGATGATGATGAAAAAAAACAACTACAATCTTTAGATTTAAAGATTTTGGCAGATTTTTTATCAACCGATAAAAGAGATATTAGTTCACTTCAAATCGAATTTAAATTTGATTTAAGATATTTTGAATTCAAATACATTCCTGTAGAACTGATAAGTCGTTTGTATGAAGAGTTTTTAGGAGAAGACAAACAAGAAAAAGGATTGTTTTATACACCATCACATCTTGCAAAATTATTGGTTGACGAATGTATTCCACTCAAAAAGCACGATGAGTTTAATCTTAAAACTTTCAAAATTTTAGATCCTGCGTGCGGTTCAGGAATATTTTTAGTAGTTGCCTTTAAACGATTAGTACAAATCTGGAGGCTTCAAAACGAAATGAACTATCCAGATATTAAAGATTTAAAACGCTTATTGAAAAATATTTATGGCGTTGATAAAGAAGGACAAGCAATTAAATTAGCCTCTTTTAGTTTGAGTTTAGCTCTTTGTAATGAACTGAATCCTATAAAGATAATTAATGAATTACGATTTGATGATTTAACAAAAGAGAATTTAATTCATTCCGACTTTTTTAACTGTGATGCAATTCAAAACAAAAAATTTGATTTAATCATAGGTAATCCTCCATTTGTAAGAGGTGCCATTTCCGATTATTCAAATAAGTGGCAGTTGGAAAATCAAAGTGTTGCAATTCCACAAGGACAAATTGCTTTAAAATTTTTAACAGAGTCTTTTTCTTATTTAAAACAAAGTGGGCTGTCCTGCCTTATTATTAAGTCGTCAGGATTGCTTTACAACAGCACCTCCAATGATTATAAAAAAGTTTTGTTTTCAAATTATAATGTTGTCCAAATATTTGATTTTACAGCTTTAGCAAGAAACAAATCACTTTGGGATAATGGAGCCGATGTAGCATCAGCAGCTATTTTTGTAAAAAATGAAAAGCCTGATTTTAATAAAAATCTTTTACATTTAACATTTAGAAGAACCATTGCGACGAAGGAGCGAATATTTTTTGAAATTGATGATTATGATTTTCATTTTATTAGCAAACAAACGGCTATTAATAATGAGTTTGTTTGGAAATGTAACTTATTAGGAGGTGGTCGATTATATAACTTTTTGGAAAAGGTTGAAGGATTTGACTTATTTAAAACATTCCTTCAAAACAATGGTTTTCTTTATCAGGAAGGTCACGGAACTTTAAAAAACAAAGCAAAAAACCCAACACAAATCAATAAAAGATTACTATCATTGAATGGTATTTCAAACAAAAAAATTGATTTTAATCAAACCGAATTGATTTCATGTTCAGAACAGGAAAAAATAAATGATGCTCAAATATATCATACACCAAGTCTGATTATTAGCGAAACAATAGATATAGATAAAGCGGTTATAAATATTGCTTTAAATGATGGTGAAAATCTAATATTCAAAAATAGATATATAGGAATTTCTTTAAAAAACAGAAGAGTTTTAGAAGATGTATTTGATAATTTTTGTGATAATGAAATATTTTATATTTTACAATTCATCATAAAAAGTGCTCAATTGCTAATAAATAGAAATACAGCTATACTTGCTTATGACTTATACAATCTTAGATACATTTCTAACAATGTTTTATCTGACTTTGACAATAATATAGCTAAAGACGTGATTGAGTACTTTCAAGAATATTTACGTATTGGAGAGAAGTCAAAAGCTATTTCAAATATTAAAGGAGAAAAGAACATAAAATTATTTATAAATAATTACGGAACTGAATTTTTAAGAGCACTTAATACTGTTTATGAAGATAATGATAGAAAATTCAGATTAAGTGATGTTGTAGAACTTGACAATTCACTTATAGCAACGGTATTTAGGTTTGATTCAGAAAATCAAGAACCAAATTTCTATAAAAATTTATCAGAACTTAACATTGAAAATTTGACAGATAATATCGTATCAGAACAATTGTCTATAAAAAGAATTATTAAGTTATATCCTCAAAAAAACACAATAGTTTTTGTTAAACCAAATCAATACAGATATTGGCTTTCCTTAACAGCCTACCGTGATGCAGATAAATGTTTTGCTGACTTTTCAAATTTAGATTTTAAATGATAGCGGAGGACAACATATTTAATTCATATCGACCTGATATAGAGTTACCTGAAAGCAATATTATTACTCTTATTAAAGACTGTATGGTTGAAACTGTGATACATTTTAAATCCTATCTAAAAGCAGGATTTCACAAAAAAAAGAATCTAAACGAAAACGATTTAACTCAAGAATACACCAAACAAGCACAAATACTTATTAGAAAGAAAGATTATCCTTTCAATATTGAAGGTCAATATCAAGATGTTTATAATCTAAGCAAAGGTTTTTCGGACTTCTTTTTCTATCCAAACGAACTAAATGTAGCACTCGCTTCACTATTTTCTGTTGAAAGTAAAAGGCTTCGAACTACAGAAACTTCAAGAGAAAAAGAGTATGTAATTGGGGAGAAAAATAATGGCGGTATTGAAAGATATAAAACTGAAAAGCATGGAAAAGGTTTAATGGAATGTGGTTTGATTGGATTTGTTGAAGATAAAGATTTTAAGCATTGGCATACAACCATCAATTCATGGATAGTAGATTTAGCAAATATTTCTAATTCTAATTGGAAAAAAGATGAAGTACTTTCAGAAATCGAAAATAATAATGATTATTGCATCTTTAAATCTATAGCACATAGAGATGTTGATGATATAAATTTAATTCACTTTTGGATTTCAATAAATTAATTGAATACTTTATAAAGCATGAAAATCCCATTAAACTCATTTGAACAACTT
>DYPB01000115.1:4049-6061 GCA_020720185.1 Flavobacterium psychrophilum
TTAATTGAATACTTTATAAAGCATGAAAATCCCATTAAACTCATTTGAACAACTTGTAGACGAAACTATTCTTAAAAGAGGACTTGAATATTTTGAACAAGGCTATGTTTCGGAATTTACCTCAATTGCTACAAATGAATATGAAGCTATTGTAGAAGGAAGCGAAGATTATACAGTAAACCTTATCATTGAAAATGATATTGTTGTTTCGCATTTTTGCACTTGCCCTTACGATTTTGGTCCAGTTTGTAAGCATGAAGTAGCTGTGCTATTTTATATGTTGCAAAATGAGTTAAATCTTTCGGAAAACAAACCAAAGAAAAAGAAAGTACAAAAAAAGCCAACCGTTGAAAACCAAATAAAAACAATTCTCCATTCATTAGATCAAGATGCATTGCAAAAATTTATTATTGAACAATGTAAACAAGACAAGAAATTTAGAAATTATTTTTTGGCAACTTTTGGACATATTAACCAAAAACTTGATGCTGATTTTTATCGCAACCAAATAAAAGAAATTGTAAAAGCAGCATCTGATAAACATGGTTTTATTGATTGGCACAATATGAAATATCTTACTCGTGCTTTAGAACCGTTGGTTGAAAAATTAGAATCGTACAAACTTTCGAATAACTTCCAACAAGCATTTTTTCTAAGTGCTGTTCTATTGGAAGAAATGACAAAAACTATTCAAAATGCGGATGATAGTAACGGTGACATTGGTTATTTTATAGATACCGCAGTTGAAGCTTTACATGATATTGCCTCATCGGATAATTTAGATTCTACATTAAAGAAAGAAATTTTTGAGTATTGTATTCAGATTTATAACAAAAAATTATTTTCGGGTTGGGATTGGCATTTGGGGATTTTAGAAGTAGCTGAAAAACTTACTGAAAATGAAACAGATGTCGATTTATTGATTTCTTGTTTGAATAAAACCGAAAGCGACTATCAACGAGAAAATGCTCAAATGGTAATTTTGAGATTATTGCATCAATATAAAACCCAAAAGGAAGTAACCCAATTTATTGAAGCTAATTTATCTAATTCTCGTATTCGAAAAACGGAAATCCAAAATACAATTGAGGATAAAAACTTTGAATATGCCAAAAAGCTTTGCAAAGATGGGATCGAAACAGATAAAATATCAAAACCTGGACTAGCAATAGATTGGTATCGTTTCCTTTTAAAAATTGCAAAAGCAGAAAATGATAGTGCAGAAATAATAAAGCAAGCAACTTATTTATTTGTGAATGATTCTCGTTCGGAAGAAGATTATTTTGAACTCATGAGAGAAAATACATCCTCTGAAAAATGGAATTCCGATGTTGAAAAATTAATAATCCAAATTCAAACAGAATCTAAAACTATTTGGAAATCTAGAGAACTTATTCGAAAAATATATATCAAACAACAATGGTGGAATCGTTTGTTTGAATTATTAAAGCAAACGGAATCATTAGAAAACATTGAAACCGAAGAACAATATTTAGCAAAAGACTATGCTTCAGAACTTATTCAAATGTATAGCACGCGATTAATCAAATATGTTGACAAGTTTATTGGAAGAGAGCATTATCAAAAAGCGTGTCGCTATCTTCGTCGAATGAAAAAATTAGGTGGAGAAACAGAAGTTAACAGTCTTATTGAACATTTCAGAAAAACATATCCAATGCGAAAAGCATTATTAGATGAATTGAATAAAGTTTAGGTTAATTTATCGTTCTTGAGGAAAGGACACAAACTTTCAAATTTAGAAGACTAGATGAGTCTTTCTTCTAATTGTCCTTTCCAAACAACAAATCCCTTATCATCATTTGAATAGTCGTGAACAATTTTTGAAAAACCTTGCGGATTGGACTCTAAATAGGGTCTGCTGAAAAACTCAGAGACATGTTTATTTTTAATTTTCATAAAAGACATAGTTCATAGGTGTGGTTTTCATTTAAATCGCACTTATACTAAACCGCTAACAAGATATATAAAATAATAATTGTATATTTGTAAAA
>DYPB01000116.1 GCA_020720185.1 Flavobacterium psychrophilum
AACAACCCAACAATCTGAAATGTCCCAATTCCTAAAAATTTATCCTGAAAACCCGAACGAAACTGCTATAAAAAAAGTTGTTGAGGTATTAAAAAACGGAGGATTAATAATATATCCAACCGATACTGTTTATGGTTTAGGTTGCGATATTACCAACACGAAAGCGTTAGAAAGAATTGCAAAAATAAAAGGAATTAAACTCGAAAAAGCAAACTTTTCATTCGTTTGCCACGATTTGAGCCACATTTCAGATTATACAAAACAATTTGAAACCGCTACATTCAAGATTCTAAAAAGAGCTTTGCCAGGAGCATACACTTTTATTTTAAACGGAAATAATAACTTGCCAAAAGAGTTTAAAAAGAAAACCACCGTAGGAATTAGAGTACCCAATAACAATATAACGCTTGAAATTGTGAAACAATTAGGCAACCCAATCGTTTCCACTTCTATTCATGATGACGATGAAATTCTAGAATATTCCACAGATCCTGAACTAATTTTTGAAAAATGGCAAAACCTTGTTGATATTGTTATTGATGGAGGTTATGGCGATAATATTGCTTCCACAGTTATTGATTTAACGGGTGATGAACCTATTGTAATCAGATTGGGGAAGGGGAGTTTGGATGTTTTATAAAAATTGATAATTAAAAACTACCTCAAGACGACTTCTTTAACTACTTCTCTCTGCAATTCATCGTTAATCAATTTGATGATTTTGTCTCTCCCATAACTCAACTCCTCTCTCAAAACTGACGATGAAAGTTCTACATAAAGTGTATTGCCTTTTAACAAAATATTTTTGGTATAGCTATTTACACCATTACCCATTAGATTTTTCCAGGCCGTTTTTACTAAAACCTCATCAATACCTGCCTCAAGATTATTGATTTGAATTATTTCTTTCAAAATAACTCCAATAGAACTGTCATTACTTAATCTTTTTACCATTATTTGATACTAAAAGGGATGTGTTTTTTGTAATAATATGTTATTTTTTGGTCGTTTCTTAAAACCAATTTATCTGAAGAAATTTCAATAATTTCGTCTTTCCAACTATAGAAATCCGTCTGATATTCAATAAAAAAACTATCCTCATTATTGATAATTTTAATGCTCTCCTGCAAATTATTGGTCAGATATTTACCATCAAATTGTGGCATTACTTTTTTGCGAAAACCAACATTGTTTTTTACAAAAAAATAATCAATAGTTTCATTAATTTTATAATCTTTTGTATTTCCATCAACAGCTGTTACTTTTTCAATTTCCCAATATCCATTAAGATTTTCAAGGTTTTTAGAATCAATTCTTTTGTTGCACGATATAATGGTAAGCAATAGTAATAAAATTATTTTTTTCATATTTTTTTCAACTAAGTGTGATAAATTGTAAGGTACAAAATTAAACCCATAAAAGTTAGAAACCAATTAAACCTTTTTGTAAATTTGGAATCCTATAGAAAAAAATCTTATGAAAAAAAGTTTACTTCTATTTTTACTACCAATTTTGTTTGTAAGTTGTAGTAAAGACGAAACTACATCTCCAACAATTGCTGAAGAATCATTATATTTTCCTCCAATATTGGGATCAGCTTGGGATACAAAATCTATTGCAAGTTTAGGTTGGAATCAATCTCAAGTGCAACCATTATTAGATTATTTGCAACAAAAAAACTCTAAATCTTTTATCATTTTAGTAAATGGACGAATAGTTTTAGAAAATTATTTTAACGCACATACCGCAACATCAAACTGGTATTGGGCAAGTGCAGGAAAAACCCTAACCTCAACAGTAACGGGGATTGCACAACAAGAGGGCTTTATAAACATTAATAATAAAGTATCACAATATATAGGAACAGGCTGGACGAGTGCACCATTAGCAAAAGAGAATTTAATAAGCTGTAAACATTTACTAACAATGACCGCTGGTTTAGACGATTCAAACGATGCTGTTGATCCTGCGAGTTTAATTTATACCGCCGATGCAGGAACTCGTTGGGCGTATCACAATGTTTATGTAAAATTGCAAGATGTTGTAGCACAGGCAACAGGGCAAACTTGGAGCAATTATTTTACTTCAAAACTAAAAAACCCAATTGGGATGGATGGCACTTGGTTTCAATCAGGAAATAGTACTGTTTATTGGAGTACAACCCGAAGTATGGCAAGATTCGGATTGTTAATTTACAATAAGGGGAAATGGGAAAATAATCAAATTTTGAACGAAAATTATTATAATGAAGCCACAAATACCTCACAGAATATTAATCTTGGCTATGGATATTTATGGTGGTTAAATGGAAAAGCAACCTATCATTTACCACAATCACAACTTACATTATTAGGTAGTATTATTCCATCGGCACCAAATGATATGTTTATGGCATTGGGTAAAAATGATCAAAAAATTTATGTGATTCCGAGTAAAAAGATGGTGGTAATTAGAATGGGAGATCCAGCAGATGCTGTAAATTTAGCCCTTTCAGATTTTGATAACACGCTTTGGCAAAAAATAAATGCTTTGTATAATTAGGATTTAATTGATTATAGCATAAAAAAAATCTCTCTAAAATTCTTAGAGAGTTTTTTTTATTGAAATAAAAACGAGCTAATTTATTCTTGTTTTATACTTCTTAATTGTTTCAATTTTACTTTTAAAACAGCTAATTCATCTTTATGAATTTGTATGTTTTTTCTAACTTCGGTAACAATAGAGTTTTCTTTTTTAGCATTTTTTGTATTAGCAAAGAATTGAATATTATTTTCAAGTTGGAAAATATTGTTTTGAACTTCATCAATTTTTCGCATCAAGAAAACTTTTTCATTATCTAATTTACGACTGTCATTTCCTTCCGATAATTGTTCCATTCGATTAGAAAAACGCATCATATCAGAATCTTTCTTGCTAACACTTAATTTTTCAAACAAAGCATCAAGTATTTTATTGAATTTCCCTTCAATATGTCTGCGTTGAGTTGGTACTCTTCCAAAAGATTTCCAATTTTCAATATGTAATTTAATAGCCTCTAAATCAGTTTTATAATCACCAGTCATTTCAAATGCTCTGATGGTTTCCATATACTCCTTCTTTTTTTCAAAAGAAGCTACTTCGTCTGGATTCTCTTCATTTTTTTGTTCTTTCAGCCTCTCAAAATATTGATTACAAACAGCTCTAAATTCTTTCCAAACTTTGTCTGAAAACTTTAAAGGTACATGTCCAATTGCTTTCCAGTCTTCCTGAATTTGCTTCATTATTGGTGTTGTGGCAGCAAAATTGGTACTTTCCTGATGCTCTTTTGCCTTTGCAATAAGAGCTTGTTTTTTTATTAAATTATCGTTTTGTTCTTTTTTAATGTCTTTATAAAATGAATTTTTAAGTACATTAAAATCTTTACAAACGGTTTTAAATTTTCCCCAAGTGGTTTCTGTATCTTCTAGTGGTACTTTGCCAATAACAAAAAACTCATTTCTTAATGCTTCAACTTTTGCAACTTGCTCAATCCAAAGATTGTGAGAATCTACATTTTGAATTGCTAATAATTCTAATTTAGCAATGATTTCATTTTTCTTTGCTAAATTTTCAGTTTCTGTACCACGCATTTTTTCAAACAACAATTCTCGTTTGTCATGAATTTGTTTGGTCAAATCACTAAATTTAACCCAAATTTCTTCACGATGTTCTCTTGATACTGGTCCAATTTCTTCTTTCCAAATTTTATGTAAATCTTGTAATTCTCTAAAAGCTTTATGAATATCTACTTCATTTACAAGCTCTTCGCAACGGGTAATAATTTTTAATTTTAGATCTAAATTATGTTTAAAATCCATATCTCGTGCATCTCTATCTAAATGCAAAAAGTCATAAAAATTTTCGATATGAAAATGATAATTATTCCAAACATGGTTATATTTATCTTTTGGAATTGCCCCAGAATTTTTCCATCTTTCTCTTAAATCATTAAGTTGTTTTAATGAATTTGCGATGTTATCTTGAGAATTAATAAGATTTTTTAACTCCTCAACAATTGCTAAACGATTTTCAAGATTAGCCTTTAAATTAGTTTGTAAACTTTTAAAGTACTCATTTTTTCTATCTCTATATGCGGTAAAAAGAATATCAAATTTTGATTTTAATGGCGAATGATAGTGAAATTCCTCGTTCAAATCAGCGTTTTCTGCTTCAAATACTGCTCTTTTTTCATCAATTAAATGATAATATTTAGCTAAAAATGCTGTTTTTATACCTTCAACATGATCTTTTACAGACATTGCTTTGTCAGTATTTGATAACTTTTCTAATTCATCAACCAATGTTTCCATCGATAAACTCTCGTAGTCTAACATCTCAATATCGTGCAGATTTTTCAAACTTTCGTCTTCGCTTTCTTCTGCATTTTCTTTAGCAATTGCATCCATAACCAATTGATTTTCAGAATTAGTAATCAATTCGTCTGTTGCTTTTTCAGTTTCGGTAAGTTCAATAATATTGGTAGTATCAACAACAGTATCTACTGCATTAATTTCTAATTTTCCATCTGCTTGAGGCAGGTTATCATTCATTTCTTCTAACATTTTTCTTAATGTTTAAGGTTATACAATTTGTCCAAAATTTGGATGGGCAAAGTTAGTAAAATCAAGTCAAATTGCAAGGATTATTTTTTTTGTTCAAAATCTACTCTTGTTCTTCGTTTTTAAAAGGATAATTACCAAACAAAGCTGATATGTTTTTTACTTTATAAGTAGCGTGATTAAATTTGTTTGACAAACAAATGATATTCAAATTCTCTTTTGGTAATGTGATAAAAGCTGTTGTATTACCGTGCCACCAACCGTTATGAAAATAAAATCGTTGCCCATTTTGCCATTCAATCATTCTGATTCCGAGACCATAATTTTTCGAACCTTTATTTTCATAACTATATCCTTGATAAATTTGTGTCTTTAATGTAACTTTTAAATAGCCATCTGTATTACGAGCCAAGTCAAATTTCAATAAATCCTTAGGGGTCGAATAAATGTTTTTATCACCATAAACACCATCTAAATAGTCCATTTCATATTTTTGATTATTCCATTTGTATGATGGTGTGGCGGTTTCTTTATCTATTTGGTAATTAAAAACATAAGAATTTGTCATTTCAAATGGCTCAAAAATCATTTTTTTCATAGCTTCAGGATATTTTAAACCTGTAATTTTTTCGATTACCAATGCTAAAAGTGCATAATTGGTGTTGCAATAAGCAAAATGAGTATCTGTTTTATATTCCAAAGGTACTTTGCGTGAAGCCAAAATATTTAGAACATCGGTATTTGTAAGTGTTTTTTTATAATCCCAAATCTTTTTATCATAAGTAAAATGAGTATAATTCTTAAGTCCACTTCTGTGGTTAAGTAATGTTTTTATAGTAACATCTTCAAACGGAAATGTTGGTAAAATGGTATTTAATTTTTGATTTAATGCAATTTTCTCTTCATCAATTAACTTTAAAATAGCAGTAGCGGTAATTACTTTACTTACTGATGCGGTGTGAATTGGAGTTGTTTCAATAACTAATGTTTTGTTTTTTAAATTTGCAAAACCGTTGTATCGTTCAAAAATAATTTGACCATTTTTAGCAACCAAAAAACCACCGTTAAAACTATTGTTCTTCCAATTGGATTTATAAAATTTATCAATTTTAATCCGCATAGAGTCAATATATCCTTGAGATAATTTTTCCGTTTTATTAGCAGATAGTTCTTTTGATGTTTCTGGATTAATCGCTTTTGCAATTAAATGAGTGTCATTTTTACAGCTTATTGATAAGCAAAATGCAATATAAAGATATTTGATATTTCTCATTTATTAATTTTGTTTAGCAAATATATAAAATTTATTAATACCTTGTTTATTATCATCGTATTGCTTCGGAAAAAGGTGTTGAAAAATGTCAATTACCTATAAAAAGCCCGAAATATTGACTTTTTTATGATGAAAAAATAAACTTTTCTTGTAAAATTTGTTTAAAAAAAAGTAAAAAATATTTTC
>DYPB01000117.1 GCA_020720185.1 Flavobacterium psychrophilum
ATAAAAAAAAGTTAAACTTTTTATGATTTTTTTATTCGATATTTCTTGTCATACGAAATTATTTTTTGTAAAATTTCAAGGTCGATTTCTGTTTTACTAGCAATTATTATTTCACTAAAATCTTTATTCATACTCACATTTTCAACACCATCAAGTTCTAAAAATTTCGTAGAAACCGTATTCATACAACCGTTGCAAGTTATACCTTCAAAATGATATAAGGTTACAATATTTGAATCATTTTTTTTAAATTCGATAAATAATTCGGTATTATTTCTGGTTACAAAAGAATTTTTTGCTGTTTCAAATTCAATAAATTCAAAAGATTCTTGAAATAAAGATTTGTATTCTGTCAGATTCCCTCCAAATGGTGGCGAAACATCAAAACCTCTATTAAAAAGTAACCCTACAAGTTTTCCGTTATTGGTTAATAATTGGTGCATTTTCCAAACATATTTTTGTCGCATTGTTGGTGGTATTGCACAGAAAAAGGTTTGTTCAATAATATAATCATAGGTTCCTTGATGCTCAAAAAAATCACCTAAAATAACGCTAACATTTTGATTTTCAATAAATTTAAAATTTAAATTTTCAACCAATGTTGGTGCAATATCAATAACCGTAATGTTTGTAAAACCTTTTTCTAATAAATATTCGGCTTCGTAAGTATTGCCGCAACCAGGAATGAGAATTTTGGCATTTTTAGTTTCAATTGTATCAATATAAGAAGCAATTGGTGGCGATACTTGACCCAAATCCCAACCAGTGGCATTGGCAAGATATTGGTTTTCCCAATAGGTTTGATCAAGGGGCAAATCGCAGCCAACAACGCAACATTTTTCGTTATTCATAATAGTCTAATTGATAGTTTCCTATGTGTTTTTGGTTTTCTAAAATAGATTTTTTGTGTTTGAAATAATTGATTATTCCGAGTACAAATATAAGGATTGCTATACAAAAAAAAAATATTTCGAAATAAATACTGTTTTCAATTTTCAATAAGTTTTGAATGCTTAAACCTGCAACTAAAAAATACATTGAGGTTCGTAAAAAAGCTAAAAAAGTAGATTGATTTGCCAAAATTGTGCGTTGCAAAGCCAATCGTTCTCTTAAAATTAAATCTTTGTTGATGGTTTTTTGTAAATTCATTTATTTTTTTTGCGAAGTTACAAACATATTGAACAATAATCCGCCCATAAATGCTCCGTATAATGTAGCGTTTAGTGGTTTTGAGGTTATCATACAAGTTCCTGAACTACAACCTACAAGATAATAATAGTAGTAACCTGCAACAGCTCCAACAAGAACTCCAATTGTTGTAATGATGACTACTTTTTTTGTCATTTTAATTGATTTTATCAAGAATTATTTTGATAATCTCTTCTTTGTTCAAAACGCCTGATTGTCGCCACAATTGTTTACCTTCTTGATAAAGCATCATTGTTGGAACGCCACGAACTTGGTATTTTGCAGCTAATTCTTGATTTTTATCCACATCAATTTTGAGGATTATGATTCGTTCTCCCAAATTGTCTTTTACTTGGTTGAGAACAGGCAACAACATTTGGCACGGACCGCACCAAGTGGCAAAAAAGTCAATTAAGACTGGTTTTTCTGAGTTGATAATCGAATTAAAATTTGACATTTTATTTATTTTTTAGATGTTGGGATGTTGCAACTATTGTTTCCGCAAACAGCGTTGAACAATGCCATTGCTGCAAAAATAACCACAGGAATTATTAATCAATAATTTTGAACTTAAAAAGCTTGTATAATTATATGAATTCCCAAAATCAACCAAACGAATCTTATAATGTTCCAATTTGATAATAGGGAATGTAGTATTTTATATAAATTTTTTAATATTCAGCATAAAACCCAAATGTATTCCTTCATGATAATTATTAAATTTTGCAGCTTCCTCAAAATTATCTAAATGAAACCCAATATGAGTAGCATAAGGTGTGAAATTTTGAAATTTTCCGTTGGCAAAATCTTCTTTTGTTTGTTCGATATGACTGATTAGTAGTTTTTTAATTTCATCAACTTCTTCTTGAGTTGCTGGTTGTGTTGGTGCTGTTCCATATTTGTATTTATGGTGCATTTCTTTGGAAACATTTACGGGCAAACCACTTAATCTATAAAGTAATCCTTGTTGAGTTACAATAATGTGACCTACATTCCAAATTAAATTATTTGAAAAACCTTCGGGAATTTTATTAAGTTGTTCGAGCGAGTACTTTTCAAGAAGTTCTAAATGTAATTTTCTATTGGTTTCCCAAATTTTGAATGTTAATTGCATATTTTTATAAATGTTTTAATTTAAAAGACCGCTAACTTTGTTCCAAGTTCCGCCGTTGGTAACATTTTTGAAACCATTATTTTCTAAAATCGATTTGGCTTGACTGCTTCGCATTCCGCTTCTACAGAAAACAACTATGTCTTTTTTGCCTTTAAATTTTGTTAAATGATTTCTAATTTGATCAACAGGAATATTGACGGATCCTTTTACATGACCGCTAGCAAACTCACCTGCCGAACGCACATCAACAAGCATTGTGTTTTTGTCGTTTATTAATGTTTTTAATGCTTCGTTTGAAGCGCCACCTCCGAATAGATTACTGAAAAATCCCATATTAATATTAATTTTATATGTTTATGACTACAAAGATATGGTATGAATTTTTATCGTTTTGTAACTTTTATTACAAACTGTAATTCAGTTGAATACTCCAACGATAATTAACCTTTATTCTTTTTGGCAAAGTTACAAAAAACAATTCAGAATATTATACTACAACTATTTTTGGGTTATAAGATTAATAATTTTATTGACAATAACTTGTGCTAATTTTTGATGACTTTCAACTGTCCAGCCAGCAATATGTGGGGTTAATATTACATTATTGGCTTGTTTCAGATATTCTAATGCTGGTAAGTTATTTGTTATTTTTTCAAAAGAAGTGCTTTCATATTCTAAAACATCCAATCCTGCACCTAAAATTTTACCTGATTGTAAGGCTGCTATCAAATCGTTTGTAACAACATTTTTGCCTCGAGCGGTATTTATAAGCCAAAACGGATGCGTAAATTTATCTATAAATACTTTGTTTACAAGATTATTTGTTTGTGGTGTGTATGGAATATGCAAACTCAAAACGGTTGCTTTTTGCTGTATTTCGGATAACGAAACTTGCTTGGCATTTTCGTCAGAAATATTTTCTATAATATCATAAAACAATACCTCACAATCAAATCCTTTTAGTTTTTTGGCAAACGCTTTTCCCATATTTCCATATCCAATAATCCCGATGGTTTTACCCTCAAGTTCAATTCCACGATTAGACTCTCGATGCCATTGGTTTAAATTTATCTCATTATTGGCAATATTTATTTTATTAAAAAGAGATAATAACAAACCCAAAGAATGTTCGCCAACTGCAGTTGCATTACCTTCTGGAGCAGCAATTAATTGTATGTTTTTTAACATAGCATACTCACAATCAATGCTTTCTAAACCTGCACCAACCCGTGCAATAAATTTTAGGTTACAGGCTTTGTCAATAAACTGTTTGTCAATTTTAAATCGACTTCGAATTACAATTCCCTCGTAATTTTGAATTTTATCTTCAATTTCTGATTTTGAGGAGCTGTAATCCTCGTCGTTTGTAAAACCAAAATCTTGTAATTGTTGCAATAATATTGGATGATTGGAATCAAGATGAAGTATTTTCATAATTTATACATTTATAAAACAATAATTTTTGAATGAAATTTATAATTATTTGGGACTAAAAAGAGATTTTGGTTTTTTAAACTGTAAAATTTGGAGTATTGAGGCAATTATGATGGTTAGAAAGGCTCCGATGAAATTGAGCCAGAGGTAGCTTAATTTTTCTTGACCAACTGGGTAACTATAAATAGTATAATAATAAATAAAAAAAATGCTCACTTGGCTTATTATGGCAGCATAGAAAACGGGATTGGATTGGATTTTTTTTAGGTATATTCCAACTAAAAAAACCCCTAAAACTGTTCCGTAAAATATAGAACCTATGAGATTTACGAGCTGTATAAGATTTTCAAAAAGGTTACAGAAAGAGGCGAAAAGGATTGCTACTAAACCCCAAATTAAAATAAATAATTTGGTTGCGTTTACAAAATGTTTATCGCTTTTTTTACTTTTTAGGTTGCGTTTATAAATATCAATTGTGGTTGTGGCTGCCAGTGCATTAATACCCGATGCGGTTCCAGACATTGCCGCCGAGAATATTACAGCAAGTAAAAGTCCGAGTATTCCGTTAGGTAAATGATGAACGATGAAGTTTAGAAACACATAATCTTTGTCGTTTGTTTCTGCTTTTGGGTCTGCTTTTGTTATTAATTCTTTGGCTTGTTCTCTTAAATCTTTTTCCTTGCCAGATAATGAGATAAGTTTTTTTCTTAATATTGGGTTGTCATATCCTTGGTTTAAATGATCAATGTAGAGCAAATTATATTCTTTTTTTTCTTCGTTAAGGAGTGCTAGCTTTGTTTCTAATTTGTTATAATCAGGTTTGTATTTTGAATTTTCGACAATTATTTTATTGTTTGGATTGAAATTTAATGGTACGGGGTTAAATTGATAAAAGACAAAAACCAAAACACCTGTTAGGAGTATAAAAAACTGCATCGGCACTTTTAAAAACCCGTTCATTAACAGTCCTTTTTGGCTATCTTCTATTGATTTTCCTGTTAAATATCTACCAACCTGCGATTGATCAGTACCAAAATAAGAGAGCATAAGAAAAAAACCACCTGCAATTCCTGTCCAAAAAGTATATCTGGTTTCAGGGTCGAAAGAAAAATCGAGAATATTCATTTTGTCGTTCGCACCTGCTATTTGCAAAGCATTTGCTAACGACATATCATTGGGCAAATAGTGTAATAGTAGGTAAAATGTAATTCCCATTCCTCCTATAATTACAAATATTTGTTGTGTTTGCGTAACATTTAAGGCTTTTGTTCCGCCCACAAAAGTGTAAATTATTACTAAAAAACCAATAACAATATTGAGCATCGTAATATCCCAACCAAGCAATGTAGATAGAATAATTGAGGGAGCATAAATAGTCAGACCAGTTCCAAGCCCTCGTGGAAGTAGAAATAAAATTGCTGCCAACGAACGAATTTTTAGGTCAAATCGTTTTTCAAGAAATTCATAAGCGGTAAAAACTTTTAGCTTTTTATATATTGGAATAAACGAAATTGCAATTACAACCATTGCAATGGGCAATCCGAAATAAAACTGCACAAATCCCATCCCGTCGTGATAGGCCTGACCTGGTGTTGATAAAAAAGTAATAGCACTGGCTTGAGTTGCCATTACTGATAAACCAACTATTTTCCAAGACGATTCCTTGTTGGCTAAAATATAGTGGGTTACATTTTTACTTCCTTGTGTTTTCCAAGCTCCATAGAACACTATAAATAAGAGTGTTACAATTAATATTATCCAATCTATTTGTTGCATTTTAGGCGTATAATTGTATGATTAGATAGAAAATTAAAATGTAAATAGCATTTAGAATTAATAACCAAGAATAGTTTTTTTTCCAATATGTTTTTTCTTCTTTCATAGTTCAAATGTAATAAAATAGTTAGTATAAAAAAAACCATCCGAATTAACGAATGGTTTTTATAATATTAATTTTATAATTTTTATAATTTATAAGTCATTCTTACAAAAAGGAAACGACCATTCATTCCAAACTGCGAAACATTTCTAGAATATACAAATTGGTTAGAACCATTTAAAGTTGTTAAGTTTTCATCAGGATAGGTATCTAAAATATTGTTTGCACCTAATACAATTTTTCCAGCTTTTGAAAAATTCATTCCAATTGATAGGTCAGTAAGTATTTTGCCTCCCCATACAGGATGTTCGTTTTGTTGTGAAACACCATTAATAATTTCTGTATTAATAACTCCGTCACCATTTACATCGGCACTATTTGGGTCTGTTACTTGTCCAAAATAAACATTTC
>DYPB01000371.1 GCA_020720185.1 Flavobacterium psychrophilum
GCTTGGCGATGTGGCGGATTAAGGAAACCTAAACTTTCGGTTAATTACTGACTTTGCAAATACAAAACCATCTTTAAATTAAGCCTAAACCCGCCATATTGCCAAACTGCTGTTAGCAGATGTTGTAATTTTTATTTGTTTGTTTTCGTTAGTTCGTCATATTTTAATTCCACTTTTTTGTCGCCATCAAATTCTACAATTACTAAGTTTGCATTAACTCCAATAATTTTTCCGTCAGTTAGTTTTCCTTTTCTTTTAAAAACTACGCTATCTCCAACATTTAAAGTAACTTTTGCATTTGCTTCGGTTGATACATTTATTGATGTATTTTGTGTTCCCCAAACATCGCCAATAATTTTCACTTTTTTTCCATTGCTTTTAACATAAACTTTTACGTTTCGTAAAAATTCTCCTTGATATTTTTGAGTTAAGTTGTCAACTGCTTGTTCCAAAGCATCGCTATCAGCTTCCGCTTTCGCTTCAACTTCACGTGTCAAAAGAGTATATTTTTTGCTATCATCAACATTTCTGTTTCCAATAGTTGTTAAATCTCCAATTCTGTTCCAACTTCCGCAACTCGCCAAAGTCAAAGTTAATCCTAAAAGTATAATTTTGTTTTTCATATTTTTATTTTAGTTGTTTACCAATAAAGTTGTTGTTAATTGAGAACCTTTTACAAAATCGCTATGATAACGAGAAAATGTAGTTTTTAAAGTATAAGTTGTTCCCGAAAGTGTAAAAACTTCAAAATAGTATTTTTTTGGTGTTGAAGTTGTAACTAATGAATTTAGATTAAAATTTACCAATCCGTTAGCGTCTGATGTTTCTTGCTTAATAATTGGAGGCAAAGTTGCAGTTGGTGAAAATGGTTGGTCAAACATCAATACAATATAATTTGGTTTTACAACTCCTGATGGTGTTGCAACTGTAAATTTAGCATTTGTGTTAATTGTTGTTCCGCCACTTGTTTCTGTGGTTGCTGTACTTGAATTGTCATCTTTTGAACAAGAAATTGTAAAAATTGTAACAAATGCTAAAATTGTTACTTTGAAGAAATTTGTTTTCATTAAAATAGATTTTTTTCGCTTACTTTATTTTATGCTTTTTTGGTGTAAAAAGTCATTTTTGGCTTTCGGTTGTTCAGCTAATTTCCCGCCGTTAA
>DYPB01000118.1 GCA_020720185.1 Flavobacterium psychrophilum
GTTTAACCCAGATTACGCATTAGAAATCTATTCCAAACTCAAACTACTTCAAAAATAAGCACTTACTCCTATTTTTATTGCATTTTGAGTTTTCATAACGAAGTCTAATGCGTAATCTGGGTTTAACCCAGATTACGCATTAGAAATCTATTCCAAACTCAAACTACTTCAAAAACAAGCACTTACTCCTATTTTTAAATTCAAAATACAAAAGTATTCTTTCTTCAAAAATAGTCCGTGAGCACTTATTTTTATTGCATTTTGAGTTTTCATAACGAAGTCTAATGCGTAATCTGGGTTTAATTTCAATGGACGCTTTTTAAAATCTATAAGGATAAATTAATAAATCAACCGTGGTCGATTGATTAAATCATACGGACGAATAAAAACATTCCTACGGACGATTGAACAAAACAACGGCGGTAGTTTATTAATACATTCCAAATAAAAATTTATATTTGCAAGGAAAAAAATTAGAAAACTAAAAGCTCCAGCAAAAATTATGGCAATATCCTTTACCGCATCAGGAAAAACAAACCCCAACAACCCAAACACGCTCTTGCAATATTATCCTCGAGCTGTAAATAACGGAGAGATAAATTTAGAAGAACTTGCTGATAATTTAGCAAAAAAAACAACCCTTTCGGTTTCAGATTGCTACGGAGTTATTATTGGATTAGTAGCCGAAATTGAGCACGAATTGAGTAATGGAAAAATAGTTCGAATAGACCGCTTAGGCTCATTTCAGATTAGTATAAAGGGCAATCCCGAAGCAAGTGCTTTAGCCGTAAATACTAAAAATATAACTAAAAGTTCAATCATATACCGCCCCAGCAAGATGCTGAAATCGATGCTTGGCAAATTAAAATACAATAAAATAAGATAGTTTTTTATTGAAAAACAATTATTGGAAAGTTTGAGAATAGAAAATTATCTAACATCTATTAATAGGTATGAAATGCCCCCATCTACTGATTCTTTTCTATAAATATAATTAGCAGGATAGGGATTTAAACCCAAATTACGCATTAGAAATCTATTCCAAACTCAAACTACTTCAAAAACAAGCACTTACTCCTATTTTTAAATTCAAAATACAAAAGTATTCTTTCTTCAAAAATAGTCCGTGAGCACTTATTTTTATTGCATTTTGAGTTTTCATAACGAAGTCTAATGCGTAATTTGGGTTAAAGGTTTCCTCTTTAATTTAGGGTGGTTCAAAAATTAGTTTTTTTTATAAATTTATTTTTTTCTGAGGCTCTTTTTATTTTATTTTGATTTAGTAATTTACTTTTTCTTAACTTATTGATAACAATTTTATAACAAAATTAAATTTCATCTGGTACATCTTTGCATCAATAAATTTAATAAAAAAAAACATGAAAAAATTAATTTTTACAGCATTAACAGTTTTCACATTTGCTTTTCAATCTTGTAGCAAAGATGATGATCCAACTCCAGTTCCAACTCCACCTGCAGGTCAAACAGTTACAGGTGCAATTACTGCCAACACAACTTGGACATCAGATCGTATTTGGACCATTGACAAAAAAGTTGTAGTTGGTAACGGTGTTACATTGACTATCCAACCAGGTACAATTATTAAAGGTACACCAGGTACAGGTGCTAACTGTTCAGCATTAATTATTGCAAGAGGAGGAAAAATTAATGCAGTTGGAACTGCTGCTAACCCAATTATTTTTACAGCTAGTGAAGATAACATTAAAGTAGGTGAAAAAGCAGGAACTAATCTTACTGCCTCGGACTATGGAAAATGGGGTGGATTGTTAATCTTAGGAAAAGCAAAATGTTCTTTAACAGGAGATGTTGCTGAATATCAAATTGAAGGAATTGCTGCAACTGATACTTTTGGTTTGTACGGTGGTTCAGACAATGCTGATAATTCAGGTACTTTGTCTTATGTTTCTTTTCGTCACGGTGGTGCGGAAATTGGTGCTGGAAACGAAATCAACGGTCTTACTTTAGGCGGTGTTGGTAGCGGAACAACAATCAATAATATCGAAATTTTTGGAACTTTTGATGACG
Organism: Flavobacterium psychrophilum; assembly: GCA_020720185.1. Classification (GTDB taxonomy): domain Bacteria; phylum Bacteroidota; class Bacteroidia; order Flavobacteriales; family Flavobacteriaceae; genus Flavobacterium; species Flavobacterium psychrophilum_O. The sequence continues at coordinate 2,047 of DYPB01000118.1, forward strand.
GTGTTGAATATTTTGGAGGAACTGTTTCTACAACAAATGTTATTGTTTATGGTGCTATTGACGATGGTTTAGATATCGATCAATCTTATGCTGGAACTGTTACAAACGCTATGGTTGTAAAAAATACAGTTGCTGATAGTGGTCTTGAAATAGATGGTCCAGAAGGAACTTACAACGCAAGTTTTACTTTAAACAAAATAACATTAGTAGGTAACGCTACAAATACTAACAAAATTGCTGAATTTAAATCAAAAGCAAGAGGAACATCAAGTAATGTTTATGTAAGAGACTTTAATGCAGCTGCTACTGTTAAAGTAACAGACGCAGTTTCAAGTACAAACTTTGCTGGTGGTATCTTAAACTTTAGTACTTGGAATGTAAAAGCTACTGCTTTGACAGGTGTTTTTGTTGATGCAAATGCAGGTTCAACTTTTTCAACAGCTCCATTTGCAACTGCAGTAACTGCTCCTGCAACTGGTGTTGGTGCAGATGTTACAGTATTTGCTTGGACATTAGCAAAAGCTAAAAACATCATCTAAAAAAAACAATAATATACAATAATATATAATTTGCACGATGGTTTATCTGTCGTGCAAATTTTTAGTAATAAACAAATTTAACAAATAATGAATCTTTTAAAAAAATTTAGTGCTCTATTTCTTTTAGTATCCATTTCAACTTTTGCTCAAGAAAGCATTGTTACAGGAGTTGTAAAAGACGGCAAATTTAACGACGCATTGTCATTTGCAAATTTATTAGTAAAAGAAAATAATGTTACTGCTGTAACTGATGTTGATGGAGCTTATCAAGTAAAATTAAAACCCGGCACATACACTTTTGTTTTTTCTTTTACTGGTTATAATAGTTTAACAATTGACGATGTTGAAGTAAAAGAAAATAATGTAACACGGGTGAATGCAACTTTATCATCGTTAGAAAAAAATACACTCCAAGAAGTAGTGATTAAATCTAATTTTAAAAGAAATACAGAACAATCGGTTTTGAACATTCAAAAAAGATCAATCAATGTTGTTGATGGAATTTCTATAGAATCGCTAACCAAAACAGGTGCTTCAAATGTGGCTGCGGCCGTAAAAAGTATTCCCGGAGTTTCTATAGTAGGCGACAAATATGTAGTTGTTAGGGGATTAAGCGATAGATATACAAAATCAATCTTGAACGGAATGGACATTCCAGGACTTGACCCAGACCGAAACACACTTCAAATGGATATTTTTCCGAAAGATATTTTAGATAATATTTTGGTAATGAAAACCGTTTCGGCCAATTTAGATGCCGATTTTACTGGAGGAATGGTAAACATTGTTACTAAAGATTTTCCTACAAAAGCACAATATAGTTTTTCATTAGGGCAAAGTTTTAATCCAAAAATGCACTTTAATTCAAACTATACAACTTATAACACTTCTCCAACTGATTTTCTTGGTTTTGACAATGGGCAAAGAGACCTTCCTTATGATAGTAAATCAATCATTCCTGCTCCTAGCTCTGGAAATCAAGAATTGAATAGAATAACCAATTTGTTTAACAAAGATTTAAAAGTACAACAAAAAACATCTAATGCAGACTATAGTTTTGGGTTTTCTGCTGGAAATCAATTCAATGTAGGAAAAAACAAATTAGGGTACATTGCCTCTATTTCTTACAAAAACGAAACTTCTTTTTACGAAAATTATGAAAGAGGAAGTTATTATAAAGACCCAAACCCATCGATTACTAAGTTGCAAGTTTCAGAAAAGCAATTTGGTAATTTAGGTAATAATAATGTGGTTTTTAGTGCACTTGGCGGACTCGCCTTCAAGACCACAAACAGCAAATACAAATTAAATGTTTTGCATATTCAAAATGGTGAATCGTCTGCTGTTTATTTCGATAAAATTGTCAAATTGACAAATGATTTACGAGTTTTTACCGATTTATTAGATTATACACAGCGATCAGTTAGCAATTTTCAACTTTCTGGTTTGCATACAAAAGGCAATAGTTCTTGGAAAACCGAATGGAATTTGGCTCAAACTTTTTCAGAAATTAACGACAAAGATGTGCGTATAACTCCTTTTGAATACGACGAAACATTAAATACTTACCAAATAACGGCAAGTGGTGCTGGATCACCAAAAAGAATTTGGAGAAGTTTGAATGAAGGAAATTCGGTTGGAAAAATTGATTTTACAAAAAAACATAAACTTTTTAGTAACGAAGCAAAACTTCAATTTGGTGCAAAAAGCACTTTTAAAAATAGAGATTTTAGAATAGATCAATTCAATGTTTTAATTTATAATAGTAATGGTCAATCCTATAATGGCGATGCAAATAATGTATTAAAAGCAAATAATATTTGGAATACCACAACTAATATAGGATCTTACATTAGTGGAGAATACCAGCCAAGTAATACTTACAAGTCATTCTTAACAATCCACGCAGGTTATATTTCGGATGAGTTTAATGTTACAAAAAATCTAAAAGCAATTTTAGGTGTTCGTTTAGAGAAATTCGATTTGTTTTATACCGGACAAGACAATAATAGAACTGTCGTATATAAAGATACTAAAACAATTGATAAATTAGACTTTTTCCCTTCGGCAAATGTTATTTATGCCTTGAATGATAATTCAAATCTTCGTTTATCATATGCAAAAACAACGGCAAGACCATCTTTCAAAGAGGTTTCTTCTGCTCAAATTTACGATCCAATTTCCGATTTGACTTATAACGGTAATCTTAAATTGAGACCATCGTATATCAATAATTTTGACCTTCGATTCGAAAATTACGGTAAAGGAAATCAAATGTTTGCTTTTAGCGGTTTTTTCAAAACATTTAAAGACCCTATCGAATTAGCTTTTTATAGTGGTTCTGCACCAACAAATATTCAACACCGAAATATTGGTACAAAAAACGCTATCGTTTATGGAGCCGAGTTTGAATTTAGAAAAGATTTGGATTTTATTGGATTGAGAAATTTTAACATTAATGCCAACGCATCCCTTATAAAATCAGTTCAAGAAATGGATAAAACAGCAAACGGAGAGTATGAAACAAAACTTATTTCGTTGCGAGCAGGCGATACAATGACAGATACCCGCCAATTGCAAGGACAGTCGCCTTTTTTAATAAACGGAACACTATCATATAATAATAAAAAATATAATTTTGATGCCAATTTAAGCTATAATGTTCAAGGAGAAACCCTTGAAGTAGTTGGTATTGCTGCGGTTCCTGATGTTTATACGCTACCATTTCATAGTCTTGGGTTTAATATGAGTAAAACTTTTGGAGAAACCAAAAACAGTACACTTCGATTTGGAATTTCTAACATTTTAAACGAAATTCGTCAAAGTGTTTATAAATCGTTTAATGCAAATGATGAAATTTTTTCTAAAAAGATACCGTATAAATCTTTTTCTTTAAGCTATTCGTATAAATTTTAAAAATCAGATTAAAATAAAAAGAAGTTGTCTGAAAAGGCAACTTCTTTTTATTTAATTTTTAATTTTGATAAAACATAGGTGGGTTCTATAAATTAGTTATCAGCTAATTTATAGAACCCACCTTATTCAAATAACCAATTAGAATGATTTTAAAAAACACAACAGGGTCGATAGATTCCTGCCCTTCGGAGCCATAATATTTAGTTGTTCGTTTATATAAAAAATTGAAATTCAATGTTTTATCTAATTTTTGATAAAAATTATCATCAGGCACAAGGTCGCTCAAGCTGACATTGTACAATGTTTTTTGGTGTAATGATTTTTTCCCTTGCATGCTGCAATATACAACACAATGTATTGACTGTCAAATATTTAACATATTATTTTTTGTTTTTTATTAATAAAATTTAATTTGTTTTGTTGATAATTTTGTTGTAGGTTTGTAGTTGTGCAACAGGCACAGGTGTTTG
>DYPB01000372.1 GCA_020720185.1 Flavobacterium psychrophilum
GAATTTCTACAGAATTTCTTAAAACATTCAAGTCAAAATTTAGTTATATTTTAAAGTAGTTCAATGAGTTGCGAGTTTTCTTGCAAGCGCAAATTATCTATACGTTAGTTCTTTCCGTAATTTATCAATTTCTATTTGCGAAAGTTTTGTATATTTCATTATTTTAGAGTCTGTTTCTTTGTCTAAAATCATTTCAACGGCAATTTCCTTTGCGGTATCATTTTTTTCATACTCAATTACTTGTTTTCTCATCTCGTCTTCTTTCATTTTTTGCAATGTTTCAGGGTCTAATTTATCATAATTTATGAGATTTACAACTTGTGCAATTCCCTTATTATTCAAATTTATCTTGTATTTTAAGGGTTCTTTCACGGAGGCATAAAACAAATCTAACCAATCTTGATAATTCTTAGGCGTGTTAGCGTTTTGATATTTTTTCGACGGATTTAAAAATATCATATTATGTTCGTAAAGTTTAATTAAATCGCCATTTAAGTTTCTCGGATTAAAATCCATAATTAAAACATTATCTCGAATGGGCTGACCGTCCTTAGTATCAAAACGATACGGTCGTGCGAACACAACAACACCTAATACGCGTTGTTTAAATTTATAGTCAGTCGAACTTTTTTGTTGATTCGATATTAAAGTTAGAAAATAATGCAAAAATCTGTCAAAATTATGGTCATAATCTATTTTTTGAATTTCAATGATGAAATTATGGTCAGTCGTTTCGGCATAAATATCTAATTCAAAATTAATTGGCGATAACGGCGGTTCAAATTTTTTCTCGGTTTCAATTTTTTCTACAATAATATCAATGTCGAACAAATCTTTAACAAAACTTTGAAAAACGTTTTTATCCGTAAAAGCTCTTTTAAAAATAGTTTCATTATCTAAGGGGGCAAGCATAATTTTTATCTTTTGGAAATACAAATTTACGAAATTTTTGTCAGAATGTCAATTTGTTTGAAAATAATATGATTTCAGTCAAAAAATTTATAAAGTTGAAAGTTCATAAAGTTGAAAGTTAGAAAGTTATCATTGGTATCAAGTTGTTATACATTGTATTTGAAAGAAAACGTGTAAATATATGAATTTATGTAGGTTGTAGTCATTTTTTCAATCGAATGTTTTGTCATTTAGTAG
>DYPB01000015.1:0-2906 GCA_020720185.1 Flavobacterium psychrophilum
TGGGATGTTTTGAGTGCTGATTTTGATGAAAAAATTACACCTGAAAAATGTTTAAGTAATGTAATTTTGAATGTTGAAAGTGGTAGTATCATTGTTTTTCATGATAGTATAAAAGCTTTCAGAAATTTAGAATATGTTTTGCCAAAAACGCTACAATTTTTAAAAAAAAATGGTTTTGAATGCCAACAAATTGTATAATTTGGGTTAAACTTGCTCCTGAACTAAATTAATTATAGAATTAGCATCCATTTCTCCTGATTGTCTCCAAATCATATTCCCGTTTTTATATATCATTAGAGTTGGCAAGCCTTTTATCCGAAGGGCATTTGCAAGATCTTGATTTTTATCGACATCAATCTTTATAACTTTGGCACTATCGCCAAGAGCTGCTGCTACATCTCTAATTACAGGGTGCATGGCTAACGATGGCTCGTTCCATTCTGTATAAAAATCAATTAATACAGGCACTTGTCCTGCTAATAGTTCTCCAAATTTTGACATAATACCAAAATATTAGTTAAATTAAAGTTCGTTAAATTAACGAAATTTTTCACAAAAATACTATTTTCAATAAATTAAACCTATTTATTTTGTTTTTTTAATTCAAAAACTGTGATTTCGGGCATGATTCCCACTCGTCCAGGATAAGCATGGAAACCAAAACCACGGTTTACATATATAAATCGTCCTGCATTTTGATACAAACCTGCCCACTGTTTATATATATATTGTGCCAAACTCCACTTTATAACACCTGGTATTTCTATTCCAAATTGCATTCCGTGTGTATGTCCAGAAAGCGTCAATTGAAAATGTTTTGGATGGTTTTTTACAATATACTCCCAGTGCGTTGGGTCGTGGCTCATCAATATTTTAAAATCGTTATTAGTTAAATTGTCAGATGCTTTGTCGATATCGCCAAATTCTCCAAAATGTTTCCCCCAATTTTCTACCCCTATTATTGCAATTTCGTGCTTGTTTTTTTTGATTTTTATATGTTCGTTTTGCAACAATTTAAAATCAATTTGACGGTGTAAATCTTTAATTGCTAAAAAGTTTTCTTCTTTTTCTTTTTCTGAATCCCACTGCAAATAAGCTCCATAATCATGGTTCCCTAATACTGAAAACTTCCCGTATTTTGGTTTTTCTAACCTATTAAATGTTTCAATCCAAGGGTGCATTTCTTCCGCAAGGGCATTTACAATATCGCCTGTAAAAAGTAATAAGTCTGAATTTTGTTGGTTTATCAAATCTATTGCATAATTAATTTTTTCTGCATTATCAAAACTACCACTATGAATATCAGATATTTGGGTTATTGTAAAACCATCAAATGCATCTGGTAAATCAGGAAAAAACAATCGTTGTTTGATGACTTTGTAATTATATTTTCCTATTGTCATTCCATAAATTAAAGATAAGAACGGAAGTGAAGCTATTACGAGTCCTATTTTGCTGACAAATTTTCGCCTCTCGGGCAAAAAACCAACAGTGTTATCATTATTTATAAAAAAATGTATTGTTCCTGATAAAACTCTGATAACATCTTCGCCAAACATAAAAAGGGTTAGGATTACTTTTGGTACGAAAACCAGTAAAAACAAGCCCATTGTAAATAATGTTTTGCTTGTTTGTCCTACTCGCCTATCAAATTGCATAATCGAATATATAATTAAACAAAATATAACAAAACTTATAATTTGATACGAAATCAAAATCCATTTTGTTTTTACTACTGTTTTTATAGCTTGAAATGTATAAAATTCAATAAAAATTAATACAATACTGATAATTATAAGCCGAATTGCCATTTTTTTTAATTCTTTTTTAGAAGAGGTTACTTCCATTTTAGGGTTTCCATTAATGTTCTCATATCATTTTTAACATAACTGGCTGCGGGCATTATGGAGTCAAAATTTGGTTTTGTATAAAAATAAATTGAACAATCAATAAAATGTTTGGTGCTATCGGTTACATAAAATTGTGCATTTGTGGCAGCATTTCCGTTTACATGGTAAAACATTCCATAAACCTTTTGAGACGGGTTTATATAGGGTTGTTCTAAAATATCATCTGCTTTTATAACATGGTCGTAGGTAAGTTTTTGTGCGTCTTTTAGTAATAATTTTATATTTCCATTTACGGGTTTGTAACTCAAATACAGGGTTGCTTTCATTTTAGGATAATGAATCTCAAAACTGCAATTTGGTTTACCTTTAATAATGGCATTTTCATTAATATTGAAAGTAAATGGGCATGTTTTGTTTTCAAAATGAGCATAATTTGCCACTGGATAATCTAATCTTAAATAGCCTGATGATTTTGGTAAAACATCATTTTTACAAGCTATGAAACTGAGTATCAGCAATAAAAAAATAGTAATTTTTTTAAACATTTGTGGTTTTTTTAAAAAGGCATATCGTTTTGTGGTTTTGGCGAAGATTCTCCCAAAGATTCAAAAGTAATACCGCTTTTAATCTCATTTTCCTTATCTCTCAAATAGTCTGAATTTTTTTTTGTTGTTAAAAATACAAATTCTGTAACTTGAATTTCGGTTGTGTATTTTGTAACTCCATCGTCACCTTGCCAGTTCCGAGATTTTATTCGACCTTCTATATATATTTTATCGCCTTTTGAAAGGTATTTTTCGCAAATTTCGGCAGCTTTGTTGCGTACTACAAGGTTGTGCCATTCTGTAGAAGTAATTTTTTCGCCAGTAGTTTTGTTTAAATAAACCTCGTTTGTAGCTAATGGAAAACGACCAATAGAGTTTCCTCCTTCAAAATAGTGCATTTTTATGTCATCTCCAAGATGCCCAATTAGCATCACTTTGTTTAATGTTGAACTCATAATTTATTTTGTGTTAGGATATATTTAGAATTCAAAATTAATTCTTTTTTTATAAT
>DYPB01000015.1:3006-31740 GCA_020720185.1 Flavobacterium psychrophilum
ATTTATTTTGTGTTAGGATATATTTAGAATTCAAAATTAATTCTTTTTTTATAATCATCTTTTTAAAAGTCTGTCTTATTTGTCTTTTTACAAATAAAAATACTTTTTTATAATACAGTTTATCGTTATATATGTAACGCTCTATTTTCGGTAGTTGCCAGTGCTGCTTCTTTTATAGCTTCGGCAAAAGTAGGGTGAGCATGACTCATTCTGCTAATATCTTCGGCACTTGCTCGGTATTCCATTGCTGTAACTGCATCGGCAATTAAATCGGCGGCTCTTGCTCCTATGATATGAACGCCTAAAATTTCATCGGTTTTTGCATCGGCAAGAATTTTTACAAAACCGTCTAAATCTCCACTTGCTCTTGCTCTTCCTAATGCCTTGAAAGGGAAACTACCTGCTTTAAATGGTGTCCCAGAAGCTGTTAATTGTTCTTCTGTTTGTCCAACAGCCGCTACTTCTGGCCAAGTGTAAACTACTCCTGGTATTAAATTATAATTAATGTGTGGTTTTTGTCCTGCCAATATTTCGGCAACCATAACGCCTTCTTCTTCTGCTTTATGGGCTAACATTGCACCTCTAACTACATCACCAATAGCATAAATATTTGGAATATTGGTTTGCAAATGATTGTTTACTTCAATTTGTCCTCTATCGGTTAGTTTTACACCTGCTTTTTCTGCCGCAAGTCCATCTGTATATGGTTTTCTGCCTACTGAAACTAATGAGTAATCGCCTTCTAATTTAATCATTTCTCCTTTTGCATTTTCAGCCTCAACAATAACGCTATCGCCATTTCTATCAACAGATTTTACTTTATGTGAGGTATAGAATTTCATACCTTGTTTTTTCAAAACTTTAGTCAATTCTTTAGATAATCCTGCATCCATTCCTGGAATAATTCTATCCATAAATTCTATCACTGAAACCTGTGCTCCTAATCTTAAATAAACCTGACCTAATTCTATACCAATTACGCCTCCGCCAATAATAACAAGGTGTTTCGGAATTTCTTTTAGTTTTAATGCTTCGGTCGATGTGATAATTCTTTCTTTATCTATTTTTATAAATGGCAAAGTAGCTGGTTTTGAACCTGTTGCGATAATTGTGTTTTTTGCCTCAATAGTTTCTGTCGAACCGTCTGTTTTTGTAATATTAATATGAGTAGCATTTTCAAACGACCCTACGCCTGTAAAAACCGTAATTTTATTTTTATCCATCAAATAATTGATTCCGCCAACTGTTTGATCAATAACGGTTTGTTTTCGGGCTATCATTTTTCCTAAATTTATTTTAACCTCACCTATAATTTCGATTCCGTTTTCTTCAAAATGCTTAATCTCTGCAAATTGGTGAGATGATGACAATAATGCTTTTGATGGAATACACCCTACATTTAGACAGGTACCTCCTAAATTGGTGTATTTTTCAATAATTGCGGTTTTAAAACCGAGTTGGGCACAACGAATGGCGGATACATATCCACCTGGACCAGAGCCAATAATAACTACATCAAATGAATTCATTTTATTTCTTTTTTAATATGGCAAAAGTAATAAATAATAATTATTTTTCAATCAATTAACAAACCCAACTTTAAATTAAAAATTCTTTTTATAGTAATAATTCCAATTGCTTTTATATATTTGTTTCATAAAACTAGATAATTAAATAAAAAACAATACCATTTGCCTATCGGCAGATGAGTATATGAACCCTAATAAATAAATTTTACACCTATGAGTCTATCAAAACTATTTCGTCGAAAATCGGTATCAACTATACAAAGCGAGGGTGGCGACCACGAGCAATCAGGATTAAAAAGAGTATTGACTGCCAAGGATTTAACTTTCTTTGGAATAGCCGCAATTTTAGGAGCAGGTAGTTTTAGTAGTCTTGGCGATGCGGTTTTTAAAGGAGGTCCAGGGGTAATTATCTTGTTTATAATTACAGCAATTGCCTGTGCTTTTACCGCTTTTTGTTATAGCGAGTTTGCCAGCAGAATTCCAGCTTCGGGTAGTGCTTATACTTATGCTTATGCTAGTTTTGGAGAACTTTTTGCTTGGATAATTGGTTGGGCATTAATTATGGAATATTCCATCGGAAATATATATGTAGCCTTTTCATGGTCGGATTATTTTACTTCTTTTTTAGGAAAATGCGGTATTCATCTGCCTGATTATTTTTGTACTAGTTATATGGAGGCTAAAAATGCTGTGGCAAATAGCAGTGCTAATCAAGAATTGATAAATGCGTGGAACACCGCACCAATGATGGGAAATTTAAAAATAATTTTTGACTTTCCTGCTTTAATTATCAATTTATTAATTACATATTTAGTATATCGAGGGGTAAAAGAAAGTAGAAGTTTTAGTAATATAATGGTTATTCTAAAAATGGCAGTTATAGGGCTAATTATTCTTGTTGGGGGTTATTTTATTTTTGCAAATGGACTTACTTTTAATTGGCATCCAGCAAATTCAGACGGAGTACATAGTTTTATGCCAAATGGTTTTAGTGGTGTTATGGCGGCGGTTTCGGGTGTGTTTTTTGCTTATATTGGTTTTGATGCTGTATCGGTATTGGCAGAAGAAAGTAAAAATCCACAGAAAGATTTGCCTCGAGGGATGATTTTGTCATTAATAATATGCACTATTGTTTATATTTTATTGACATTAGTATTAACGGGGGCAGTAAATTATAAAAACTTTGACGGTATTGGCGACCCATTAGCATTTATTTTCGAGCCACAAAACCTTAATTTAGGTTGGATGCAATTTTTAGTATCGTTAAGTGCCGTTGTTGCAATGACTAGTGTTTTATTGGTTTTTCAGATGGGACAACCTCGAATTTGGCTTTCAATGAGTAGAGACGGATTGATGCCAAAATCCTTTCAAAAGATACATCCAAAGTACCAAACACCTTCGTTTTCAACCATTGTAACAGGATTAGTGGTAGGAATTCCAATTTTATTTACAGACAAATCATTTGTACTAGATTTTACCAGTATTGCCACTCTTTTTGCATTTGTATTAGTTTGTGGTGGGGTTTTATTAATTCCAAGACGAGAAAAAGTAGCAGGAAAATTCCACTTACCGTATATAAATTCTCAAATCATTTTTCCAACAATACTTCTCGGGTCATTTGTGTTTATCAATTATGCATTTCCAAATTTTTTCCTCTCAATATTCGACTTCTCTAACGATAAAATTACAGCTAATATATCAATGATAATTTTTTTAGTATTATGTGTCGTTATGGCAATAATTACAATTATAAAAAGACTATCCCTAATTCCACTTTTAGGATTAATAACTTGTAGTTATCTATTAACAGGAATGACGATAGACAACTGGAAATGGTTTGGAGGTTGGTTGTTTTTAGGACTTATTTTTTATTTTAGTTATGGTTATAAGAATAGTAAATTAGCAAAATAGGGGAGATAGAAGATGGAAGAAGACTAAACAATATTTCTTATTGAAAGTTGAATCTTCTAAATATTTTCTCGAAAGATTCTGATTATTTTGATTATTACAACCAAGCGGTTTTTGGAATAGAAATTATAGCCTAGATTGTCATGAAAAAGTGGATCGATTTTTACCTAAAAACAAGCATTCATATTGGTTTTGCGGTTTTGGCTTTGTTGCAAATTACAAAATTAGAATTACAAACAAATTGTCAAATAGAGATTAACTATTTTGTTTTTTCAGGAACTATTCTTGCCTATAATTTCTTAAAATACCACAATGTTTATCGGCTTAGAGCAGTTGCAATAAATCAAAATTTTGATGTAATTTTGGTTAGTTTTATAGCATTTTTAGGAACTATTTTTGCTTATTTTTACCTATTCGTTCCTGTTCAGTTGGCTGTTTTACAAATAGTAATTGTAGTTTTACTGTATCCTTTTTTAAGAAAATTTGGTTTTATTAAAATGTTTGTTGTAAGTTTTTGTGTAACATTTACAACTGTTTACTTACCTGCTATTTATTTGAAAGAAACACCTGGAAATTTATATATATTATTGATACAAAGGTTTTTGATTGTTATTTGCTTGCTAATTCCATTTGAAATATTAGATTCAAAAACTGACGAAAAGCAATTAAAAACGCTACCTCAATTATTTGGGATACCTACAACTAAAATTTTTGGTATCATATTATTAATACTTTTTTTAGTATTAAGTTTTATGGGTTTTAGAAGAGAAAAAATGGTGATAGATGTTATCATTTCGGTGGCAACTGGTTTGTTTATAGCATTTTCTAATATCAATAGAAATAAATATTACACTGCATTTTGGGTAGAAAGTATGCCTGTTTTTTGGTTATTAATTTATTTGTTGATTTATCAATTTTAAGGAAAAACTACCATTCATTAACTTTATTTCCGTCCATTTTTAAGAAAATAAATAATAAAATAGTAAAACCCCAAAGTCCTGAACCACCATAAGAAAAGAAAGGCAACGGAACACCAATAGTTGGAAAAACCCCCAGTACCATTGCAATGTTTACAAAGGTATGTATAAATAAAATTCCTGCAACACAATAGCCATAAACCCGACTAAATTTTGTTTTTTGTCTTTCTGCAAGATATAAAATTCTTAAAATAAGTCCCATAAATAGTCCTAATACTACAATTGACCCTACAAAACCCCACTCTTCGCCAACGGTTGTGAAAATATAATCTGTATGTTGTTCTGGAACAAAACCGCCTTTGGTTTGAGTGCCTTCAAGATAACCTTTTCCTAACCAACCGCCAGAACCAACCGCAATTTCGGATTGATGGGTATTATATCCAACTCCTTTTAAATCGACTGTTTTTCCTAATAAAATATTAAATCTATCTCGATGATGTTGTTTAAAAACATTGTTAAAAACATAGTTTACTGAAAGTGTATAGGTTGATATTAATCCTAAGAAAATCAGACTCATCACAATATTTCTGTCTCGGTTTTTACTGAAATAATAATTAATTGCCAAAATAATGAAAACGGCGGCAACAATATAAATAACAGGTATTTTTAGTGCCAATACAAAAAATAAGATGGCTAAAGATACAACTATTAAGTACCAAGCAGGCAAGCCCTCACGATATAGTACTATTATAAAAATAGTATAAATTAGGGCACTGCCAGGGTCGGGTTGTGGTAAAATAAGCAATACTGGCAGAAGCATAATTGCTAATGCTTTTATCTGATGGTTTATATTACTCAAATTAACTTGTACATCGCCTAAATATTTAGCTATAGCTAATGAAGTTGCTGCTTTTGCAAACTCCGACGGTTGTAATGTAAAACTGCCAAATCCGTACCAACACCGTTGTCCTGCTATTGTTTTTCCGAAAACAAACAAACCTGCTAGCGATAATAATGAAATTACAAAAATAAAACCTGAAAATTTTTCATAAAATCGAGCATCTGTAAATAAAACAATTAATATAATTGGGAAAGTAAGTATTATAAAAAGTAATTGTTTACCATAAACTTGGGAGATGTCAAAAAAATCAGCATTAACATTTGACGATGATAATGATGAAGAATAAATATTCATCCAGCCCATAAAAACTAGCAAAATATATATTATTACGCTTAACCAATCAATGCCATTTGACAAACTTTGCTTTTTCATCTGTTTATAATACTTATTTTTATTGAGTTGTGTCGGTTTGTTTTGTTACAATTTCTTTCTTAAATCTATTGATTAAGGTGTCGTTTTTGGTTTTTATAAATTTGTTGTACTGCCATTCTAAACTGGTTCTTAAAATTCGTTGTTCCATAGCGGTAAGTGTTATTTTCTTTTTGATGTATTTTTCTATCATCAAACTTACTATTGGACCAGCAATTGTTGATCCAAAACCGCCATTTTCCACTAAAACTGCTATGGCAATTTTTGGGTTTTCCATTGGTGCAAATGCCACAAAAATAGAGTGATCAGCAAGTTGCACCTTCCGACCATTTACCCGCATAAAATTTTCAGCGGTTCCTGTTTTTCCACAAATATTAATAGTTGGAACTCGTAATCCTGCTGCGGTTCCTCGATTATAAACATCAAATAATCCGCTAATTATGGGTGCAAAATGTTTTTTATCAATCGTAGTTTCGTGTTTAGTAGTAAATTTTTCGTCAATCGTTTGTCCTTTTATCTTTTTGATAATGTGTGGCGTATAATAATATCCTTGATTTGCAACTGCTGCAATCATATTTGCTAACTGGATTGGGGTCATCTCTACTTCTCCTTGTCCAATGGCGTTTGAAACAATTGTTTGTCCTCTCCAGCCGCCATTAGGATATACTTTTTTATAATATTTTGAATTTGGAACCCGTCCTTTTTTCCCTGTTGGCAAGTCGTATCCCATAAATTGTCCTAATCCAAAGCTTCTAACATGGTTTGCCCAAATATCAACTGCTTCATTTGGGTTTTTAAATTTATTGATGGTTTTTATATACGCATTACCAAAATACGCATTACAAGAATTATAAATTCCATCGTGTAATTTTCGTGGGCCGCCATTGCAGTGGCATTTCATAAAATGACCTCCGGATACATAAAATCCGTGATGGCACAAAAATGTAGTTTCCTCATCAACAACATTTTCTTGTAAAGCTACTAAACCTGTAAGTATTTTGAACGGTGATCCAGGTGGATATTGTGCCAATAAACCCCTGTCAAACAATGGTTTAGATATTGAATCGTTATAAAGAGTTGTATAATTTTTTGATCGTTCTCTGCCTACTAAAATCGCAGGATTATAGGACGGTGCGGTTACTAATGCTAATATTTCACCTGTTTTTGGTTCAATAGCAACAATACCTCCTCTTTTGTTAATCATTAACTCTTCTCCGTATTTTTGAAGTTCTAAATCAATCGTCAGGTTTATGTCTTTGCCTTGTGTGGCAATGGTATCAAATTTTCCATCCTTGTATGATCCAATATCTCTATTGTATTTGTCTTTCTGAATATGTTTTACTCCTTTTACACCTCTTAAAAGTTCCTCATAATACTCTTCAACTCCTTGTTTTCCAATTAAATCACCACTGTTATAATAGGGATTTTTTTTAATTATTTTATCGTTTACTTGGGTAATAAATCCAAAAACATTAGCTCCAAAAATTACTTGATAATCTCTTAGTGATCTTTTTTGAATATCAAATCCTGAAAATTTTCTGGCTTTTTCCTGAAAGGCTGCAATGTCTTTTTTGTTTAATTGTGATAAAAAAACTGAACGAAGTATCGGGCTGTAAACTCTTGCTTTTTTTATCTTTTTTATAAACTCTTCTTTCGTAATATTTAATAGCTCGCAAAAATCTATGGTATCTAAATTTTCAATATTTCGTGGAGTTACCATAATATCATACGACGGCTGATTGGCAACCATTAATTTGTTGTTTCTATCATAAATATAGCCTCGTTCTGGATAATCGTATTCTATTTTTATTCCGTTTCTTACGGATTGTAATTGAAAGGAGTCATCGATTATTTGCAAATAAAATAGCCTAAAAACCAGCAATAATACCGATGTAATAATAATTGTAGGAAACAATTTTTTTCTCATCGTTTGTTTGGTTTAATCAGATAGATAATTATAATGTTTACAATTACTGTAAGAATAGTGGTTAGAAATATTTTGTAAAGTATTTCTAAAATTAAAAAAAAACTAAATATTTCCATCACAAAAACAATGGTATGGTGCAATAAAACGCTAAGAAATATAAACAAAAATCTTTCTGGACTTAACGAATCGTTTATTTTTACAGTTTGATATTCATAACTTAAACCAAAACAAAACCTGAATAAAGTAGGTCTATAATAGGCTAAAACAATACTGCCAAGAGCATGTACACCACCCGAGTTTAAAAAGAAATCTAGGGTTAGCCCTAAAACAAAACTACTTATTAAAAGTGCGGTTTTATTGTCGTTTGCAGGATACAAAATAATAAAAAGCACATATACCAATGGATTCAAAAATCCAAACAAACCAATATTGTTAAATATAAGTATTTGGGCTGCAAGCAATAAGAAAAATTTTGCTATGTTGTTTATGGAACTGCTATTCATCTTTTTTAGATTTGTCTTCTAATGCTTTTATTTCTTCGTAATCTTTTGTTTTTAAAACATATACATATCCAAGATTTGTCATATCATTAAAAAGTTTTACATCGATTGTCCAATAATTGGTTTCGTTGTCTTTATAAATTCTTTCGATGGTTCCAATATTAATATTTTCTGGAAAAATATCTGATTGACCGCCAGTTACGATAGTATCTCCTTTATGTATCAGGGCTAATCTCGGGATGTCATATAACTGAACAAACCCCGTGTTTTTACAATTCCATTGCAAGGTTCCAATATGGTCAAATTTCTTAATCTTTGCATTAATTTTTGATTGAGAATTTAGAATGCTTTGAATTGTAGCATAGTTTTTAGAGGTATTTTCTATCAAACCCACAATACCTTTTTCGTTTATAACTCCCATATTTTCTTTTATACCAGCTTTAAAACCGCTATTTATGGTAATATAATTTTGACGAACTTTGTATGAATTGTGAATTACCTTTGATGGAATTAAATTTGAATTGTTATATCCTTTTAACTGTAAAGGTAATGGTTTTGAGGTGTCAATCTGATTCATCAACAGCATTTTTAGTATAGCGTTTTCTTTTGCTAATATTTCATTAGATGTTTTTAAAGAAAAATATTCTTCTACAGAATTCATCCTTTCATAAACACCACCACTTACAAAATTTGCCGAACCAATTAACTTACTTCTATGATAAGAGTGTGATTTGATAATCATTGTAACCGAGAATATCAAAAGCAAGAAAAACAGCAATTTATTACTGTTTTTAAAGATATAATTAAATATTTGTTGCATTTTTAAAAGGTTGTCGGTTGATGGTTATCGGCTGATAACTTCTTATCAACTGTAAACTATAAATAATTTTACTTAATCAAAATGTTTTTATAATTCGGAATATTTTTTAACGCTATTCCAGTACCTCGAACTACAGCTCTCAAAGGGTCTTCGGCAATATATACAGGTAAATCGGTTTTTTTAGAAATTCGTTTGTCTAATCCTCGAAGCATTGACCCACCTCCTGCAAGATAAATTCCAGTGTTGTAAATATCTGCTGCAAGCTCAGGTGGTGTTTGAGATAGTGTTTCAATAATTGCATCCTCAACTCTTTGTATAGATTTATCTAATGCTTTTGCAATTTCTCTATAAGTAACATCTATTTGTTTTGGTTTGCCTGTCAATAAATCTCTTCCTTGCACCGACATATCATCGGGTGGTGTTTCTAAATCTTCAATGGCAGCTCCAATTTCTATTTTAATTTTCTCGGCAGTGCTTTCACCAACAAATAGATTGTGTTGAGTTCGCATATAATAAACAATATCGTTTGTAAAAACATCTCCTGCAATTTTTACTGATTTGTCGCAAACAATACCGCCTAATGCAATTACTGCAATTTCACTGGTTCCACCTCCAATATCAACAATCATATGTCCTTTTGGTTGCATAATATCAATACCAATACCGATTGCAGCCGCCATTGGTTCATGAATCAGATATATTTCCTTACCATTTATTCGTTCGCAACTTTCTTTTACTGCTCGCATCTCTACCTCTGTAATTCCTGACGGAATACATACAACCATTCGCAAAGCAGGTGTGAAAAATTTTTTCTGTAAGGTTGGAATGCTCTTGATGAGTAATTTTATCATTTGCTCCGAAGCGTCAAAATCGGCAATAACACCATCTTTTAGAGGTCTGATGGTTTTTATATTCTCGTGCGTTTTTCCTTGCATCATGCTTGCCTCTCGACCAACGGCTATAATTCTGCCTGTAACTCTATCCCGAGCCACTATCGACGGACTATCTATAACAACTTTATCGTTGTGAATTATTAATGTATTTGCGGTTCCAAGATCTATTGCAATATCCTCGGTCATAAAATCAAAAAATCCCATAAGCTTTTTGTAGGGTTTAAAAAATTAAAGTATTATTTTAAGTAGCAAAGTTATAACAATTTTAAGTATTAATTTACATTTTTAAAAAAAATGTAAAAGATGTATTCCTGTTAGATAAATCTTGTTTAAAAGAAAACACCAAATATCGCTTAATAGAACAGAAATTTTAAACAGAACCCCATTTGTTTTGAAAACAAAATTCTAAATCTGTCAAAAATAAAGAAAGGAGTTAAAGAACAACTTTATGATCCTAAACAATTAAAACTTAAATTTTTAATTATTTAACTTGAATATTAACATATTTTATTTGTACCTTTGTAGCCCAAAAGATTGGAACATATAAAATAGAAGTAGAATATTAAAAATTATAACAATGACAAAAGCAGATATCGTATCAAAAATCTCTGAAAAATCAGGTCTTGACAAATCAGATGTTCAAGCAACCGTTGAGGCATTAATGGAGGAAGTAAAAAAATCTCTTGAAGAGGGAGATAATGTTTATTTAAGAGGTTTCGGAAGTTTTATTATTAAAACTCGTGCAGAAAAAACAGGTAGAAATATTTCTAAAAACACAACAATTAAAATTCCAGCACACAATATTCCAGCGTTTAAACCTTCAAAAACTTTTGTAGAAGGAGTGAAAACAAAGAACATAGTAAAAAAATAATTTATTAATCATATAAAAACACAAAATTATGCCAAGTGGTAAAAAACGAAAAAGACATAAGGTAGCTACACACAAACGCAAAAAGAGAGCGAGAGCTAACCGACACAAAAAGAAAAAGTAGTCTAACTACTTTTTTCTTTTTTAAAGTTCATTGAAATAGAGATTGTTAAATCACAAATAACCAAACAATCTCACCGGGACACAATACCTGTTAAAATATTGTTTAATCCATCCTTGATATGTTGATGATTAGTAGTTTATAATTGCTGGTTTTACCCAGCAACCTACAACCTACAACCTACAACACTATCATGGATAAAAATCAAAACATGAATAAAGAATTAATCATTAGATCGGATTCTGGAGTGGTTGATTTTGCCTTATTAAAAGATGGAAAATTAATTGAATTACATAAAGAAAGAGAAACTAGCAATTTTCAGGTAGGCGATATATTTATCGCTAAAATACGAAAACCTGTTGCTGGACTCAATGCTGCTTTTGTAAATGTAGGTTATGAAAAAGATGCCTTTTTACATTATCAGGATTTAGGTCCAAATTTAATTTCTCAATTAAAATTCATAAAACTTGTAACCACAGGTAAATTAAAAGATTACTCTTTAAAAAACTTCCAGTTTGAAAAAGAAATCACAAAAGATGGATCTATTGCAGATATAATTGTATCAAATCAATCCATTTTAGTACAAGTAATGAAAGAACCTATTTCGACCAAAGGACCAAGGATAACTTCGGATTTATCATTGGCAGGAAGATTTATCGTTTTAGTGCCTTTCTCTGATCGAGTATCTGTTTCTCAAAAAATAGATCAAACGGGAGAAAAAAATAGACTTAAAAAACTTGTACAATCCATCAAACCAAAAGGATTTGGCGTCATTATTAGAACTGTTGCCAAAGATAAAAACACCGCCGAAATAGAAAAAGATCTGCAGAATCTTATCGGAAGATGGACTGCAATGTGCAAAAAAATTCCAACAGCTCATCATCCATCTAAAGTGTTAGGTGAACTAAATAGAGCCTCCTCAATACTCCGAGATGTATTTAACGAAAGTTTTACGAGTGTTCAAATTGACGATGAGGAATTGTACAATCAAACGAAAGACTATTTACAAGAAATAGCACCATCAAAACAATCGATAGTTAAACATTATAATTCAAAAGATACACCGATTTTTGAAAAATATAATATCGAAAGACAAATAAAGACATCATTCGGGAGAACCGTAACGATGCAAAAGGGAGCCTACCTAATAGTAGAACACACAGAGGCACTGCATGTTATAGATGTTAACAGCGGTAACCGTTCCAACAAATCTAGTAATCAAGAAGAAACCGCAATGGAGGTTAATATGATTGCTGCAGCCGAAATTGCAAGACAATTAAGACTGCGAGATATGGGCGGCATAATTGTGATAGACTTTATAGATCTTGGCAATCCCAAAAACAGACAAACATTGTTCGATTTTTTAAGAGAAGAAATGAGCGATGATAAAGCAAAGCATAAAATTTTGCCTCCAAGTAAATTTGGAATAGTGCAAATTACTCGTCAAAGAGTAAGACCAGAGGTAAATATAAATACCAAAGAAGAGGACCCAAATAATAGCAATCAAGAAATTGAAGCACCAATATTGGTTATTGAAAGAATTGCTTTGGATTTAGAAAGGGTATTAAAAACCCATAAAAGAGTGATACTAAATGTACATCCATTTGTAGCAGCTTATTTAAGCAAAGGGTTTCCATCTATTCGAACAAAATGGTTTTTTGAACATAAAAAATGGATAAAAATAATACCAAGAGATGTATATAAATATCTTGAATATCATTTTTTTGATGCCGATGGTAAAAAAATAAAAGTTTAAAAATAAAACCGTTAGTCTTTAAAATTAGACTAACGGTTTTTTATTTAAAAAAATCATCGTTTGTTGTAATAATTTCACAAAAATATTGTTATTGTAATAATAAAAAACTTACAAACAAAAAGTTTAATGAAGAGATTTGTTAAGAAAAAAACAATTTTTTAACATTTTTTATCCTCTACAAATAATTTTATTGCAATAAATGTAAAAAAAATTTTTTTTATTTGAAACAAAAAATTAAATTTGTCCCCACAACAAGTTTAATCAAGAAAAACTAAAATTATTAAAAACTAAAATTATTAAAAACTATTAAAATTTAAAAAAAAATGGCAAACGCTAAAAAAGACAACGGGTCAAACGGAAGTGGAATTATGACATCATTAATCATCGTAGGGTGTCTAATTGTAGGAACATTAGTGTGGAAATTCCTAATGGGAGCAGCAGCAAACTTTGAGGGAGGCGATCCAGAAAAAGGACATCCATTGAACACATTAGGGATGGTTTATAAAGGAGGATTCATTGTACCTGTATTATTAGGAATGTTATTAATGGTTATTGTATTCTCAATCGAAAGATTTATGGTAATCTCAAAAGCAGCAGGAAAAGGAAATATTGATGGGTTTATGAGAAAAGTGCAAAACAACATCTCAAACGGAAATATTGAAGCAGCAGTTGAGGATTGTGATAAACAACAAGGTTCAGTAGCAAATGCTATCAAATCAGCCTTATTGAAATATCAAGATGTGAAAAAAGAAGGATTAGACAGCGAAAAAGCGGCTGAAACCATTCATAAAGAAATTGAAGAAGCTACTTCATTGGAAATGCCAATGTTAGAAAAACACATGACTATCATCTCAACAATGGTATCATTAGGAACATTAGGAGGATTATTAGGAACTGTATCTGGTATGATTAAAGCGTTTGGTGCATTAGCAAGTGCAGGAACTCCTGACCAAGCAGCTCTTGCAACAGGTATCTCTGAAGCTTTGATTAACACAGCAACAGGTATCTCAACATCAGCATTAGCAATCGTTATGTACAATTTCTTTACATCAAAAATAGATACATTAACCTACTCAATAGACGAAGCAGGAAATGCAATAGTAAATACTTACAGAAGATTTAGAAGTTCAAAATAATAATTTAATTTAAAAAATTAGAAGTTTAAAGATTGAAAAAATTATTAAATAACGATTCAATCTTTAAATTTTTAAATACTTAAATTTTTAAATAAAAAACAAAATGGCTAAAGTAAAAATGTCCAAAAATGCCAGTTCTATCGACATGACTGCCATGTGTGATGTAGCTTTCCTTTTACTAACTTTCTTTATCTTAACAGCAACTGCTAAAACACCAGAAGCATTGCCCGTACAAACACCAAACTCAACCGTGCAAACAAAATTGCCTGATACCGATTTGGCAACAATAACATTAGGCACAGTTGAAGGAAAAGACCAAGTGTTTTTTGGAGTGTTAGGTAAACAAATTAGAATTCGTACATTAGAATTAATGGGAGAAAAATATAGTACCTCATTTACAGACGAAGAAAAAGATGAATTTTCAAGAATTGAATCATTCGGAACACCCGTTGAAGGTTTAAAGCAATTAATTGCAATGAAAAATGAAGACCGAAACAAAAAAGGTGTGCAACCAGGAATTCCAAAAGATTCTCTTGATAACCAACTAAAAGAGTGGATTTTTAATGCTCGAATTGCAACAAACGAAGTCGATGGAAAACTATTAGCAGTTGCAATAAAAGGAGATGCACAACAACAATATCCAACAATTAAAAAAATTATGGATATCTTACAAGACCAACAAATTAATAATTTTAATTTGGTAACTGGTTTAAGAGGAAAAGATTTTTAATTTATAAAAAAAGAAAAAAATGGCTGAATTAAATACTGGCGGAGATGGTGGTGGAAAAGGCGGAAAAGTAAGAAGTAAAAAACAAAACTCAAAAGTAGATTTAACAGCAATGGTAGATTTAGCTTTTCTTTTGATTACTTTTTTTATGCTAACAACCTCTTTGTCTAAACCACAATCAATGGACTTGGCATTACCTTCAAAGGAAGAGCCTGAAGTAAAAACCGCACCAGTTAAGGTAGATGAAAATAGAACAGTAACCATATTAATTGGTGAAAACAATATTTTGAAAGTCTTTAAAGGATTTTCAACGACTCCTTTAGCAGGACCTAAAACCTATGTTTACGGAAAAAAAGGGATAAGAGTAGAACTGCTAAAACAAAAAGCAGAAATAAAAGACTATTGCACAAATACATTGGGCAAACCAGATCAAGGCATGATTGTAATTATCAAACCAACCATAAAATCAAATTATAAAAATTTAGTAGATATTTTGGATGAAATGGCAATAGTAGATGTTCCTTCTTATGCAATCGTTAATGAATTTGACGAAACAGAGAAAAAAATGTTAGCAGAAGCAGCACAACCAAAATAAAAATTGGTTTGCATTAACTTATAAAGTAATATAAATATGAAATTAGACTTATTTAAAAAACAATGGCTCGACATGGTTTTTGAAGGCAAAAACAAAAGCTATGGAGCTTATGATTTGCGTAAAAAAAGTCCAAAAATGACCGCAATGGCATTATTTGCTGGTGCAGCACTTTTTGCGTTAGCTATTGCTGCTCCTGTAATTATTGGTAGCATATTAGATGGTTCTGGAGACGATGACACCTCTATGGACAAAAAAATTGTAACTATAAAATTACCTCCAAAAGAAAAGAAAGAGGAGATTATTGAAAAACCGAAACCACCACCACCACCAGTTGATCAGGTGAAGTTTGTAAAACCAGAAATTGCAAAAGCAGACGAGGTTACAGAAGAACCACCAAAAATCAAAGAGCTAGATGAGAAAATAACTGGTGATAAAGATTTAAAGGGTCAAGAAGATGCTCCAATTATTATTGAAAAACCAAGCGATGGAGATGTAGTTCAAGAGGATACTAACCTATACAACTCTGCTGGAGTAGAGGTTAGTCCAGAGTTTCCAGGTGGTATAAATAAATGGTATAAATATGTAGGGTCTAATTTTAAATCCCCAGAAGATGAAGATTTTGGAGGCGGAAAAGTTATGGTGCAATTTGTTGTAGAGAAAGACGGTTCATTAACTGACATTAAAGTTTTAAGAGATGTTGGGTATGGTACAAAAGAAGAAGCAATTAGGCTTTTTAATCGTTCACCACGCTGGACACCAGCAGAACAAAATGGCAAAAAAGTTCGTTGTACTTATGTACAAACAATTACACTTCAAGCAGCAGAATAATAATGTTAAATATTATTGAAAACATAAAGAAGAAATCGCCACAAGAGCGGTTTCTTCTTGTTATAGGACAATTGTTTTTTGTAATTTATGTGATTTTTGGAGTAATTATCATTTTATGGAAAAATTTTCCAATATCCTTACAACCTAAATGGCGAATCACATTAGGAATTGTACTTATAATATACGGTTTTACAAGACTTTTAAGGGTTTTTAAGCAAAATTAAAAGTGGTTCGCAAAATATAACTTTGTAATTATATCCAAAAAATGAAAAATTTATTTAAAATTTCATTAGCAATAATGATTGCAGGAACACTCTATTATTGTAATAAAAAAGCAGATAATAAAGAAGAAACTATTCTTACTGGGAATTTAAAAATTCTTGTGGATGAAACCATAAATCCTATTGTTGAGGATGAAATTATGATTTTTGAAGATCAGTATAATGCAAAAATATCAATTGATTCAAAATCAGAGGCGGAAGTTTTGCAAGCGTTTTTTAAAGATTCCTTACAAGTAGCTATTTTATCTAACAAATTGACCGAAAAAGACAGTTTGTATTTTATTAAAAAAAGAAAAATTATACCAAAACAAACCTCATTTGCAATTGATGGAATTGCATTTATCAGCAATAAAAAGACAAACGATACTCTAATTGACCTTCAAACAGTTGTTGATTTTATGCATGGAAAATCTAAAAATAACATAAAAGGATTAATTTTTGATAATCCAAATTCAAGTACGGTTCGTTTTATGATTGAAAAAGCAGGTTTAAAAACAATGCCAGAAAAAGGCATCTACTCATTCAAGACTAATGAAGAAGTAGTAAAGTATGTATCTGAAAATGTAGGAATGATAGGGATAGTTGGTGTTAATTGGCTGTCAAGCCCAACGGTTGAGGTAGAAAAATTTAAACAAAAAATTAACATATTAAATGTAAAAGATATTGGAGGAAAAGACTATTTTTACCCCAGTCAAGAAAATTTAGGATTAAAAAAATATCCTTTGGCACGAAATTTGTATATCATTAATTGTCAAGGATATTCTGGTTTAGGAATGGGGTTTGCTTCATTCATTGCAGGAGAACGAGGACAACGAATAGTTTTAAAATCAGGATTGGCACCTGCAATAATGCCAAGCAGAAACATAAATATTAGAAAATCAATAAAATAGAAACAAATAAGATGAATAAATTTAAAATTTTTGTAATAGTATTACTCGGAACAATTAATCTTGCAAACGCACAAGACATTGATTTAGCCAAACAAGCCATTGATAGCGAACAATTTGAAAAAGCAAAATCATTATTAAAATCATTGATTCAGACGAAACCGAATGATGGCGAAGTTATTTATTTGTTAGGAAAAATTTACTTGCATCAAAGTGTTCAGGATTCAGCAAAAATATATTTTGATAAAGGTCTTACTGTAAAAGATTTTAAACATTTTAACAACATTGGTTTGGGGCAAATAGATCTAGAAAATGGCAATCTTGCAGGAGCAAACTCAAATTTTGAAATTGCAATGAAAACGGCTCGTAAAAAAGATACACAAGAATTGGTTTATATAGGTCGTGCTTATATGTCTGTTTCTAAACCAAATTACAAAAAAGCTATCGAAATATTAACTAAAGCACAAAACATAAATTATAACGATGCACAAGTAAATTTAGCACTTGGAGATGCTTATTATGGTGATAGAAATCAGAACGATTCTTATTCTTCATACAGTAAAGCACTTGCTGCCGATGCCAATTTGGTTCGTGCAAAAATGCAAAAAGCAGTTTTGCTAAAAGGAGCCCATGCATTTGATAAAGCAAGTAGTTCATTAAATGAAATTGTTACAAGTAATCAAAAATATGGTCCAGTTTATAGAGAATTAGCAGAAACTTACTATTTATGGGCCGCTTTCGATGCTAAAAACAACAAAGAAAACATTCAAAAAGCATTAAGATATTATGAAGAATATATGACACTTACAGATTATTCTTTAAACTCAAGAATGCGTCATGCTGATTTTTTAGTACTTGCAAAAGACTGGGTTGCACTTGAGTCCGAAGCTAATAAAATGAAAGAATTAGATAAAGTAAATCCACGAATTTTAAGATATTTAGGATATTCTGCCTATCAAAATGGGAATGTTGATGTTGCAATAAAATCGTTAGACGAATATATTGCAAATCCAACAACAAAAAAAATTGGTAGAGATTATTTTTATCTTGGATTGTCAAAACTAAAAAAATCATCGGATGCAACAGGAGCAATTTCAAATCAAGAAATTTTTGATTTAGGAGTTGCCGATATAAAAAATGCAGTTTCTATAGATCCAAAAGTGAGCGACGATATTAATGAAATAGGAAGTTTGTTCTTTAAACAAAAATTATATACACCAGCAGCAACTATTTTTGAAATTGCAACCGCAAACAAAGACGGTAAAAATTATTTAATGGATAATTTTTATTTAGGATATTCTATTTATTATGGTTATGATATTGCTAAACCAAATTTATCAGCATTAGACAAAGCAGATATTGCATTTAGTAATGTAATTGAAGCCTCACCAAAAACTGCAGATGCACATCTATTTAAAGCCAGAACGAATGATAAAATGGATAGAAATGATGTAATGGCAAAAAGTTATCAAGATTATATAGATATAATATCAGCAAAAGGAGAAGAAGAAATGACAAGATGCAAACCAAAATTTATAGAAGCTTATAATGCCATAGGAGCTTTTTATGCTAATACAGATAAAATAAAAGCTCGTGAAAACTGGTCAAAAACCCTATCTTTAGACCCAACAAATGCTTATGCGACCCAGTCATTAAAAACACTGAAATAAGAAGTGATAATTACAAAATGCTCTAAAAATCGATAAGGTTTTTAGAGCATTTTTTTTAGTTGGATTCTAAATCCATATTTTTCAAAAAAAATGCAATTATTTAGAAATAAAATAGTAAAATTGGGGTCGAATATTAATATTTATTAATAATATTTAATATTCGAGACAAATTTAAGAACCGACCTAACAAAATATTAAATTTATTTGATAATAACAATGAAAAAAAACCTCATAACCCTACTATTATTAATAGTTACAGCAACATTCTCCCAACAGAAAATTACAGTAGAACAAATTTATTCTGGAGTTTTTAAAAGCAAAGGAATGGACGAATTACAATCGATGAAGAATACCAATCAGTACACGGTTTTGAATTCAGAAAGTATTTCTATATCACAACAAATTGATTTGTATGATTTTGCAACGCTCAAAAAGACAGCAACATTAATTGACACTAAAAACCAAGAGTTGTTAAAAGATGGTATTGATAGTTATAGTTTTGACAAATCAGAAACAATGATCTTGATTGCCAATAATACCAATCAAATTTATCGACATTCGTTTTTGGCCGATTATTATTTATATGATTTAAATTCAAAAAATTTGATTAAATTATTCGATTTCCAAATTCAAGAACCAACCTTTTCGCCAGACGGAAAGAAAATAGCTTATGCTAAAGACAACAACCTCTTTGTATATGATTTAACAACTAAAAAAAACACACAAATTACCTCCGATGGCAAGAAAAACAGCATCATAAATGGTATTACGGACTGGGTTTATGAAGAAGAATTCGCTTTTGTAAGAGCTTTTGATTGGAGTGCCGACAGTAAAAAAATTGCATATATTAGATTTGACGAACGAGAAGTTCCAGAATTTTCGATGAGTATCTTTAAGAATAATTTGTACCCAAGAATTGAAACATTCAAATATCCAAAGGCTGGAGAAAGAAATGCTACAGTTTCATTACATTTATATAATGTTGAAAACGCTTCGAAGAAAGAAGTAAATTTAAGTAATTATACCGATTTTTATATTGCCCGAATGAAATGGACAAACGATGCTAATGTATTAACTGCACAGGTTTTAAACCGTCATCAAGACAATTTAGATTTATTATTTATTAATGGAAATACGGCAGAATCAAAAATAATTTTAAACGAAAAAGATAAGGCGTATATAGATGTAACTGATAATCTGACTTTTACAAATGAAAATTCATTCATTTGGACTTCAGAAAAAGACGGCTTTAATCATATTTATTTGTATGACAAAACAGGAAAATTAATTAATCAAATTACAAAAGGTAATTGGGAAATTACAAATTACTATGGTTTTGACGAAAAAACGAAAACAGTTTTCTATCAATCTGTCGAAAATAGTTCGATAAATAGAGATGTTTATAAAATCAATTTGAATGGTAAAAATAAAGTAAAATTATCCTCAAATATTGGTACAAATAATGCAATTTTTAGTCCGAATTACGATTATTTTATAAATGATTTTTCTAATACAACCACTCCAAAAATATATTCTCTAAACGAATCTAAAAATGGAAAACAAGTTCAGGAAATTGTAAACAATAACCAATTATTAGAAAAATTGACGGCTTATAATTTGCCAAATAAAGAGTTTTTTGTGCTCAAAACTGAAAAAGGACACGAATTAAACGCTTGGATAATCAAACCAAAAAACTTTGATATAACCAAAAAATATCCTGTTTTTATGTACCAATATTCAGGACCAGGAAGCCAACAAGTAAATAATGAATGGACAGACACCAACGATTTGTGGTTCTACCAATTGGCACAAGATGGTTATATTATTGCGTGTGTGGATGGTCGTGGTACAGGCTTTAAAGGAGCTGATTTTAAAAAATGTACACAAAAAGAATTAGGAAAATACGAAGTAGAAGACCAAATTGATGCCGCAAAAGTTATTGGGAATTATCCATTTGTTGATAAAACTAGAATTGGAATTTGGGGTTGGTCTTTCGGAGGATTTATGGCATCAAACTGTATTTTAAAAGCTGCAGATGTATTTAAAATGGCAATTGCAGTAGCACCAGTAACAAACTGGCGATTTTATGATAGCATTTACACCGAACGATACATGCAAACACCACAAGAAAACGCTAATGGATATGACGAAAATTCACCGATAAATTTTGCCAACAAACTAAAAGGTAAATTTTTATTAATACACGGTTCTGCCGATGATAATGTGCATATTCAAAACTCAATGTTAATGATAGAAGCATTAATACAAGCTAACAAACAATTTGACAGTCAGATATATCCAGATAAAAATCATGGAATTTATGGCGGAAAAACACGCATACAACTATTCAATAAAATGACTATGTTTGTAAAGGAGAATTTGTAAGTAAGAACCCGATTAAAATTAAATATGAGCAATTTCAAAACACCAACAATAGAAGAAATACAAGATTTTAAAGGCAATTATCCAAAACAACTATGGTATTTGTTTATGGTCGAAATGTGGGAACGATTCTGTTTTTATGGAATGCGTGGCGTTTTAACCGTTTTTATGGTTGATCAATTATTTTTAAAAGACGACGCTGCAAACTTGCAATACGGTGCTATTCAAGCATTTGTATATGCTTTCACTTTTATTGGTGGTATCTTTGCAGATAAAATACTTGGTTTCAGAAAATCTTTATTTTTTGGAGGAATTGTAATGATTCTCGGCAATTTACTAATCGCATTTTCACCACAAGAAATGTTTTACTATGGAATTGCTTTCTCAATTATTGGAACAGGTTTTTTTAAACCAAATATTTCCTCAATGGTAGGCGAATTATACCATGAAAAAGACCACCGTCGTGATGCTGGCTACGGAATGTTTTATGCAGGAATCAATATTGGTGGGTTATTAGGCGGTATTTTATGTATTTATCTTGGCGAATTTTATTCATGGAGTTTATGTTTTTTAGCAGCAGCAATAGTAATGGCTTTGGGATTAATAACTTTTTTATTGACCAAAAAACATTTAGGTCCAATAGGTGATTCACCATTAATAAATTTACCAAGTGGCAAAAGAAGTTTAAGAGAAATAGCCGTTTATGGTGGTTCCATATTAAGTATTCCTTTTATTTTTATAATGGTAAAAAACACAAAATACACGGATTATTTTATGTACACTATCTTAACCGTTGCATTATCATATTTTATTATAGAAGTAATTAAATTAAAACAAATTAATGCACAAAAAAAGTTAATAGCGGCCTTTGTTTTTATTTTCTTTTACTTTCTTTTTAACGCTATATATGAACAAAGTGGCGGTTCATTAGCCTTGTTTGCAAAAGGCAATTTAGACCATAATTTATTAGGATTAAATATTTTGCCAAATGCCGTAAATAATAGTGCCAACACTCTTTTTGTAATTGTTTTAAGCCCAATAATAGGGTTGCTTTGGATTGCACTTGCCAAACGAAAATTAGAACCAAGCACACTCATCAAATTTGGCATCGGTTTTTTATTTTTAAGTGCCTCTTTTTATATTTTTTACTATACTAAATTTTTTGCAAACACAAATGGTATAACCTCACTAAATATTTTTACATTTGCTTACTTGGTTACAACAATTGGAGAATTGTGTTTAGGACCAATAGGAATGTCAATAATCACAAAATTAGCACCCAAAAAGTTATTTGGAATGATGATGGGATTGTGGTTTTTAGCCTCGGCTTTTGGGCAACTTGCAGCAGGAAAATTAGGAGCCGAGATGTCAAAATCAAATGCAGGAGCAAGTCTGTCAGACAAATTACAATCCTATACCGATGGGTACTATCAACTATCAATTTATGCCTTAATTGCAGGGCTATTTTTGATAATAACCACACCTTTAATTAAAAAATTAATGCAAGAAGTAAAATAAAAACTATTAACTAAACTATATATAATGTCAGAATCAAACGATTTTTTTAAGAACCCAGTTTTGGGTCATCCAGCTGGATTATTTGTAATATTTTTTACAGAAATGTGGGAGCGATTTTCCTACTATGGAATGAGAGCTTTATTAGTTTTATTTCTAACTAATTCAATAATGGGAGACAATCCAGGGTGGGGTTGGCCAAGAGAACATGCTTTAGCAATTTATGGAACTTACACTTCTTTAGCTTATTTAACACCAATTTTAGGAGGCTATTTAGCAGATAAAGTGTTAGGATATCGTTGGGCGGTTATTTATGGTTGTATCTTAATGACATTAGGACATTTTTCAATGGCATTTGAAGAAGTAAGTCATACATTTATGTATCTTGGACTATTTTTACTGGTATTAGGAATCGGACTTTTTAAACCAAATATGACCTCTGTTTTATCGCATATGTATAAAGATAGGATTGAGAAAAAAGATGGTGCTTTCAGTATTTTTTATATGGGTGTAAATTCAGGAGCCTTTCTTGGAATGCTATTGTGTGGATACATTGGCGAAAGCGAAAACTGGGGATGGAGCTATGGTTTTGGTCTTGCAGGAATTTTTATGTTAGTGGGTATGTTACAATTTTACTTTACCCAAAATATTTTTGGAGATATTGGTCTAAAACCGGTTAAGGGAGAGATTATAAACCATAACGAGGATGAGAATATTGCAAAATTAAACCCCTTCTCAACTTTCGATTTGATACTTATTGGAATTACTTCATTATTAGGATTAACTTGGATTATCAATGATCCTGTTTCAAAAATATCTGATTTTAATCTATTTGATTTTAAAGTAGGTACTCTTTCAGGGAGCAATTTTGTAATCATTTTTGCAATTTTACTCTTTGTTTTTTTACTAATAAAAAGAATTTTGCAATACACCCCAGTTTTGAGAGATAGAATGATTGCGGTTGTTATTTTAGCATTTATAACGGTTTTCTTTTGGGCATCTTTTGAACAAGCTGGTGGCTCTATGACTATTTTTGCAAGTGATTATACAAATAGAATTTTAGAGGGAAATTCTAAAATAATATTTAATATTGTAAACACTCTTTTAACAATTACTCCAATGGCAATTATTACCTATGTATTAATGAAATTGTACAAACAAACTTTTAAAAAATATGCATTAGGAAATATTGTTTTAGCAATAGGTTTTGCAATTATCTGGTTTTTAGTAATTTATATGCTAAAAGACCAATACACACAAGTAAAAGCTGAAATTCCTGCAACTTGGTTTGGAATTCTTAATTCGTTATTTATAATTAGTTTAGCTCCATTAGTAGCCAAACTTTGGGAAAGTAAATACAACCCACCAGCAACTATTAAAAATGCTATTGGTATGGTATTATTAGGCATTGGATTTGGATTTTTAGCTTATGGTTCTAGTAGCATTCCGGCTGGAGCAAAAGTGGCTTCGGTAAGCCTAATTTGGTTGGTTTTTGCCTATTTATTTCACACACTTGGCGAATTATTTATCTCACCTGTTGGATTATCTTATTTAAGCAAATTGGTACCAGCTAGAATGATAGGCATTATGTTCGGAATTTGGTATCTTGCAATAGCAATAGGCAACAAAACAGCAGGAACAATGGGAGGAATGATTGACGAAATTACAGCACAATATTCTATGACAACATTTTTCTTAATATTTACATTTATTCCAATAGGAATTGGGGTATTTATTATGTTGATGACACCTGTTGTGAAAAAATTAATGCACGGAATACATTAAATATCAATAAATTAAAAAACAAACTATTATGAAAAAATTTTTTTTAACACTACTATTAATTGGCTCAATGTCAATGCAATCTCAAGATTTATACTGGGAAGTAAACATCAATAAAGCCATTCAAACTTCAAATAAAACTGGAAAACCAATGTTACTTTTTTTTACAGGTAGCGATTGGTGTGGTTGGTGCATAAAACTACAAAATGAAGTTCTAAAAACTCCAGAATTTGCCACTTGGGCCAATAAAAATGTAGTTTTGGTAGAGCTTGATTTTCCAAGAAGAACAGAACAAGTAGAAGAAATTCGAAAACAAAACTTTGAGTTACAAAAAACTTTCGAGGTTCAGGGTTACCCAACTGTTTGGATAACAAATGCCACAAAAAAAGAGGGTAAGATAAGTTTCGAGCAGTTAGGATACACAGGTTATGTTGCTGGTGGTCCAAGTGCTTGGCTTGCTGGAGCTAACGAAATTTTGAAAAAGAACTCAAAAAAATCTACTCCTTCCGCAGTAAAAGCTGTTACAAAAAAAAAGAAGAAAAAATAAAATCCAAGTTTAATAGTAAACTCAATTATACAATAGTCTACTTGTTCTTTTTTACAGATATTATTTTATCATAAGAAGGAGTTCAACACTACAAATGATACCTAATTGGCATAATGCTAAATTAGGTATTTTTTTGTAACAAACAATTAACTAACAATCAAAACCATTTTGCATCTGTTTTATAAATGTATATTTTTTATGAATTCAATATTTTTTCTTGATGTTCAATGCTTTCTTGATGAACCGCTTTGAATAATTTGAGTACAAATTCTTGTGTCAATCCTTTTTTCTCGCCTTCAAGAATCATTTTTCCTAGAATTTCGTTCCATCTGTTGTTTTGCAAAACAGCCACATTAGCGTCTTTTTTTACCCGACCTATTTCTTCAGCAACTTTCATTCGTTTTCCTAAAAGTTCTAATAAATTAGCATCTAGCACATCAATATTAGCTCTTAATTTATTTATTTTATTAGTAAATTCGTTCGTGTCTCCACTTATTTTTCTAACCCTTAAATTTTTCAAAATCTGCAGTAAAGCCTTTGGCGTAACCTGTTGTGCTGCGTCACTCCAAGCATTGTCTGGATCATGATGTGTTTCTATAATCATTCCGTCATAATTCAAATTCAACGCTTCTTGAGTTACTTCAAGTATCATATTGCGGTTTCCCGTAATGTGTGATGGATCTATAATTAAAGGCAAATCAGGAAATTTATGTTGCAATTCGATAGGAATCTGCCACTCTGGAATGTTTCTGTATTTTGTTTTTTCGTAAGTAGAAAAACCTCTGTGAATTACCCCTAATTTCTCAATTCCAGCCATAAATAAACGCTCAACACCCCCTAACCAGAGAGCCAAATCAGGATTTACAGGGTTTTTGATAAGTACAATTTTATCCGTTCCTTTTAGAGTATCTGCAATTTCCTGAACCGCAAACGGGTTTGCTGTTGTACGAGCTCCAACCCATAAAACATCGATGTCGTTTTCTAATGCCAACTTGCAATGAGTTGCAGTCGCCACCTCTATTCCTATTAGTAATCCTGTTTCCGCTTTTGCTTTTTTTAACCATTTCAATCCAATTTCACCCACACCCTCAAATCCTCCCGGACGCGTTCTTGGTTTCCAAATTCCAGCTCTAAAAACACTAACATCTGAATTTTTCAACTCGTGAGCAATTTTTAACACTTGCTCTTCTGTCTCTGCACTACAAGGTCCTGCTATGACTAATGGATGAGTCAAATTGAATTCGTTCAACCAATTTCTCATTTCTTTCTTGTTTTCCATTTTATTTATTGTTTGTTGTTTTTACCTCTTTGATGCTCCTCCTTCGGGAGGGTGGGGGTTAATTCCGTTTAATATTTCCCTTATTCTATTTACGCCTTGCATCTCGTTGAAAATAGCTTCATAATCTTCTTTCTCCAATAAGTCTTTAAACTTCGATAAATTGAAAATATACTCTTCCAATGTTTTCAGAACTTGTTTCCTATTTTGTTTAAAAATGGGTGTCCACATTGTTGGCGAGCTTTTGGCCAAACGAACCGTGCTTTCAAAACCTGAACCAGCCATATCAAAGATGTCCTCGTCATGTTTTTCCTTATCTATTACTGTTTTTCCCAGCATAAACGAACTAATGTGGGACAAATGCGACACATAAGCAATGTGCTTATCGTGCGATTTTGGATCCATATATCGGATTCTCATTCCCATACTTTTGAATAATTCCAAAACTTTTTCCTGTAATTTGAAAGTCGTTTTTTCTACCTCACAAATGATATTGGTTTTTCCTTGAAACAAACCTTTTATCGCTGCCGAAGGACCTGAAAATTCCGTTCCAGCTATGGGATGTGCTGCTATGAAATTCTTTCTTTTTGGATGATTAGCAACTGCTTCACAAATTGGATTTTTTGTAGAACCAACATCAAAAACTGTTGCTGTGTCCGGAATAATATCCAAAACTTTTGGCAGAAAATCGAGTGCAATATCTACGGGAACCGAAAGGATTACATAATCAGCATTGGCTAAATCTTTAAAAACAGCAACTTCATCAATAATTCCAAGTTTTATAGCTTCTTGTAAATGATTTTCATTGCTATCAATACCAAAAATTTTGGCTTCATCAAAAAAATCTTTAACTCCTAATGCTAATGATCCTCCTATTAATCCTATTCCAATTATGTATATTTTCATTATTATAAAGTTTTTTAATGATGGTTGATAATTGCTGGTTTGAACTATCAACTAAATCTGTTAATTGCTTCTTGAATTTTTTCCTCTTTTACACACAATGCAAACCGAATGTATCCTTCTCCGTTGCTTCCAAAAATGGTTCCCGGTGTGATAAAAATAGATTTTTCATATAGTATTTTATCAATAAAATCTTCTGCCGATGTGGTTCCAGATGGCAATTTTGCCCAAACAAATAATCCAATACCTTCCTTATAGACTTTGCAACCTATTTTTCCAGCCAATTGTTCTGTTAAAATTCTTCTTTTTAGGTAAATAGCATTCATCGAATCGAACCAAGATTTTTCGCTTTTCAAAGCTTCAATCGCTCCTTTTTGAATTCCAAAGAACATTCCGCTGTCCATATTGCTTTTTACTTTCAAAACGGCATCAATACAAGCAGCATTTCCTAATACCATTCCCACTCTCCAACCTGCCATATTGAAGGATTTTGACAAAGAATTCAGCTCCAACGCTACTTCTTTTGCTCCTTCAACCTGCAACAAACTCATTGGTTTATCATTCAAAACAAAGCTGTATGGATTGTCGTTTACCAATAATATGTTATGCTTTTTGGCGAAAGCTACCAACTTTTCGAACAATTCTAAACTTCCTCTTGCTCCTGTTGGCATATGCGGATAACCTATCCACATCAATTTTACTTTGGATAAATCTAATCTTTCCAAAGCTTCAAAATCAGGTTCCCAATTATTCGTTTCTTTTAAATCATAATAAACTGAAACTGCTCCCACTAAATTCGTTACAGAAGAATAGGTTGGATAACCTGGATTTGGAATCAAAACTTGATCTCCTTCATTTAAAAAAGCCAGTGAAATGTGCGTAATTCCTTCTTTGGAACCCATCAAAGGTAAAATTTCTGTAGTTGGATTCAAGGCAACTCCAAAATTATTTTGATAAAAATCAGTCATTCCACTTCTTAATTCTGGCAAACCCTGATAACTCTGATATTGATGTGCATTTTCTTCCTGCATTGCCATAGTGACGGCTTCGATAACTGCTTGTGGCGGACGCAAATCAGGACTCCCAATTCCCATATTAATAATAGGTTTACCTTCGGAAGCAAGTTTTCGGACTTCCCGAAGTTTTGAAGAAAAATAATACTCTTCTACTATCTCTAATCGTTTTGCAATCCTCACTCCTCCAGACCAGCCCCACGAACTTTGAAGGTGGAGTTGACAGACCGGAGTGCTTTCTGAAATAATGTTTCTTTGTAAATCCTTCAATTTGTGCTTATTTAATCAAAAAATTATATGTTTTTTTTCTCAATAACTCCTCCTTCGGGTTTTGGGAGGATTGGTCTTTTGTTCTTATATTCGCCTAATACTTTAAAGTATTCTGCCATAATTTCTAATAAAGATTTTGCCTTTGCATAATCTTCGTAGTTGGAGAAAGTAACATCCACAAAAAACGAATATTTCCAAGGCGTTTCAATTTTTGGCAAGGATTGAATTTTGGTTAAATTCAACTTACAATCGCTCATTACATTCAAAACTGCCGCTAAACTACCTCGTTTGTGGTTTAATTCAAATTTTAATGAAGCACGATTAATTTCGTTTTTTTGCATAAATAAATTTTCCTTTTTCCCTAAACTCGCAACAGACTTTATAAAAACCCCTAAACCTTTTGAAAACAAAAG
>DYPB01000373.1 GCA_020720185.1 Flavobacterium psychrophilum
CCAAAAATATCATTTTTTTAAGAATTAGAGTGTATTTTTTATTTTTTATTTCTTCCAACGGTTTGGAGCTTGGCGAAGGCAAGGATTAGAAGTACAAATGTTCAATGAACCACAAATGTTTATTAGATGCACAAATGCTCAATTTACCACGTCAGCCCTGCTTTTGCCAAACCGATGTTAGGCGTATGTGCCTTTTGGACCGTCATTCTTTAATTTTTATTTCCCCTGTCCTGTACAAATTTATTGCTTTTTGTAAAATGTATTCTATTGTCTGCAAAGGTAAATCTTTATTTGGGTCAACCAACATTATTTTAATTTGAGAACGGTCTTCTTGAATTAAAAACGGTTCGTCAAACCGTTTCCCTTCAACAACTCCAATGTAAGGTTGTTTGTGTTTTTTATGAAACCACAAATAGCAAAACATTTTTCCTTTGTAGCAGAAAAAAGGCACTCCGTATTTCCAAGTGTTGGTAACGTCTTCGTCTTGTTGTAAAATAATATTTCTCAATGCAAGTAGCGTCCCTTTTATGGGTTCGTCTTGTTGTAAGTAAAAATTATCTAATTCTCTCATTGTTATTTAACTGCTACAAATATATCAACTTCTGCTTTTTCTGGATTTTGTGCTTTTTCTCCATACACTTCAAAGTCGGCTGTAAAAGTTCTGTCTAAATCCGAATTCCAAATTTTTGTCCACTCGTTAAAAACCATTCCTTCCAAAATATTTCCTTTTGCAATGCGCTTTGTATAAGTTGCTTTATCAAAAGTTTTTCCTGTCATCCCGTTTGGAATTGTGTCTAAATTTTCAACTTTACAACCCAAAATAGTTGTGTACGGTTTTGTGTGATCTTTTTCGTATTCGGTGTAAATGCAATAAATGGAATTGTCAATTTTGTTAGGAATTTGTTCTGTAATTCCTTCCGTCATAAATTTATTCCATAATGCCGGAATGTCTTGACCTGCTTGTCCGTTTTCATTGGTCGTTCTTACCGAAATGCCTATTACACTAAATTTTTGAATTGTTTGATTACTCATTTTTTTAAATTTTAATTGTTAAGGAACTGTAAAGAAATAACCTATCCATTTTGTCTTCGTTTCACTTCGACTTTACCCTTTTTCTGCGTTTCAAATTTTGCTAAGAG
>DYPB01000374.1 GCA_020720185.1 Flavobacterium psychrophilum
TCCCGCATTCAATGGTGAAGTGCAACTTTATCAAATTCCTCTTTAGGGGTCTGATAATTAAGGCACTTCCTTGGTCGATTGTTTAATTTTTCTTCAATTTTTCTAATTTCCAGTAAGGACACTATAGCAAGGTCTGTTTTTTTAGGCAAGTAATTTCTTACCAGACCTATTAAATTTTCAACAGACCCTTTTTCCCAACTATGATAAGGATTGCAAAAGAACGATTTTGTTCCTAAATAATGATTTGTTTTTTCATGATAAGCATTCTCAGTACCATTATCATAAGTAATAGATTTTACTAATTTACAACCAAAAATTCCAAGTTTTTTATTTAAAGACTTTGACATTTCTTCGGCGGTTTTCCCTTCTAATTTTGCGATCTGTGCGAACCTTGTTTTTCTTTCAATAGATACTTGAATCACCGCTTTGCTTTGCCTTGAAACCATAGTATCGGTCTCCCAATGACCAATGCGCGAACGATTATTTGCAGAAAGCATTCGTTCCTCTATAGGAGTACGGTTTGGTATTTTTGTGGCATTTTTAACTCGTTTTGGAGTCCTTTTCTTCCGTTTTCTGTGAGAAAATCGTAAATTTTGAATTAAATCAGATCTTTGTTTGTACACGAATAAATAAATAGTCTCATAATTTGTTTTCTTCTTAGGCAAATCAATAGAAAGACGTCCAGCAATTTGTTCAGGAGACCAATGTTCTGCCAATTTATTGATCACATATTTTTGTATATCTAAATCTGATAAATGTCCATGCTTAGATGACTTTTTTCGTCGTTCGTCTGCTTTTTTCTGTGCCCGATTAGCTCGATATTTGCAATTATTTATTCGAGGAGAATTTTTAATTATTTCTCTACCAATAGTCGATTTGGATCTTCCTATTTTTTTTGCAATTTGACTTTTTTTGTAATTTTCCTGAAGTAGTAACTCAATTTTTTCTCTTTCAATTTCCGTAATATGATTGTAATTTTTAGTACGATTTTTTTTACTTTCCATGGGCATATTCCTTTTAGGTAGTTTGTAAATCAACCTTGGAATATGCCCCTTTTGGGCGCAATTTTTTTTTACAGGTTACATTCCGCTACGCTTCATTTCACCTGTAAAAACCCTAAAAAGTTGCACTTCAC
>DYPB01000119.1 GCA_020720185.1 Flavobacterium psychrophilum
GTCATCCTAATGATTGACCAACAATATAAAGACTGACAATGTGGTTGATTTTCTAAATAATTCCCTGATTATTTTTCACAAGTCCGAATAATGCAAAGACTTTTGTATTTGATAGTTTTATTTGGCTGATTAAGTATTAAAAACTTAACAAATAGATATTATGAGTTTTATAGTGCAGTGATTTTGATTAACTAATTTTGTAGATATTTTTTATCTAAAAAGAAATGACTGAAATTTTACTTTCAATTATTGCAGGGTTAGTTTTATTCTTGTTTGCAGTAAACAACTTATCGGAATCAATACAATCAATTATCGGTAACAAAGCTAATGGTTGGATACAAAAATTTACATCAAACACATTTAGTAGTTTAGTTGTCGGTGTTGTTGTTACTACACTATTAGATTCATCGTCAGCGGTTATTATAATAACAATTGTCTTGGTTAATTCTCAAATATTGACATTTAAACAAGCAATGGGTATTGTGTTAGGTGCAAATATAGGTACAACCGTTAGTAGTCAGATTATTGCAATGGATATTGGTAAATATTCACCAATTTTGTTACTATTAGGTTTCTTACTATTATTTATTTCTAAATCTAAAAAAATTAATGATATTGGCAAAGTGATATTATATTTTGGGGTGCTATTTTTTGGTTTGTTTACAATGGAAAATGCTGTTGAGCCACTTAAAGGCGAAACCTTTTTTGCAGAATGGATAAAAAAGACTGAAAATCCAATTATGGGTGCTTTAATAGGAGCATTGGTAACTCTTGTAATTCAGTCTTCTTCTGCCACTGTTGGAATGGCTATAATTTTAGCAAAAAAAGGATTTCTAAGTTTAATTGGTGGAGTAGCAATTATGCTTGGTGCAGAGTTGGGTACTTGTAGTGATACCTTACTTGCAACAATAAAAGGTAGCCGACAAGCTTTGAAAACAGGTTTATTCCATGTTACTTTTAATCTATTATCCATCATATTGGGTTTGATTATATTTTACCCCTTTGTTAATTTGGTTAAAAAAATAAGTATTGGAGCATCAATTGAAAGAACTTTGGCAAATGCCCATATGCTATTTAACATTCTTGGAGTAATGATCTTTATTTGGACAATTCCTATATTTGAAAAAATACTAAACAGACTTTTACCTGACAAAAAAATTGAGTAAAACCAGGAGGAACGCCTAAAATGGGTTTAGAATATTGAGGCTTTAATACTTTCTAAACCCCAAATTTACCAAATTTAAAACCGTTATGGAAAATGATAAGTCAATTAGCCCTGATGGTAGTGAAAATCAAA
This sequence comes from Flavobacterium psychrophilum, assembly GCA_020720185.1. Lineage (GTDB taxonomy): Bacteria > Bacteroidota > Bacteroidia > Flavobacteriales > Flavobacteriaceae > Flavobacterium > Flavobacterium psychrophilum_O. The sequence continues at coordinate 1,298 of DYPB01000119.1, forward strand.
AAAGCTGCGGTTTTCTCGCAGCTTTTTTATTGTAACGAACAGCAGGAAATACCATTATTGATAAATCCCAAGCGTATTGCTTCTAATTATTTTTTGTAATATTTGGCATAATTAAAGTACGAAATTAGTCCAATTAATGTGATTGTTGCTAATGAATATCCTATCCAATCGAGTGATTTTGCTTCGCCACTAGCATAAGAATGTAGCCCAACGAGGTGAAAATTAACTCCATAATAGGTGAATAATATTGATACAAATGCAAACATACTCATTAGATTAAATATCCATTTGCCTCGTAAAACTGGTACAAATCGTGCGTGGATTACAAACGCATAAACCATAATTGAGATTAATGCCCAGGTTTCTTTAGGGTCCCAACCCCAATATCTGCCCCAAGACTCATTTGCCCATTGACCGCCAAGAAAGTTGCCTATTGTTAGCATTATCAGTCCGATGGTTAATGCCATCTCGTTGATGTAGGTTAGTTCATTTATACTTAAATCCATTTTTTCTTTGTTGGATTTATTGGTAAAAATGATTAATAATAGAGATACAAAACCGAGTATCATTCCTAATGCAAATGGTCCGTAGCTGGCAACAATTACCGCCACATGTATCATTAACCAATAGGAATCTAGAACAGGTTGTAGATTTGCAATTTCTGGATCAATCCAATTTAGATTTGCCGACCAAAGGATTAAGGCGGTTACAAATGCAGCTGAGGCGACTGTTAATTTCGATTTTCTATCGAATGCTAATCCAAAAAACATGGTTGCCCAAGCTACATAAACTATGGCCTCATAGGCATTACTCCATGGTGCGTGCCCTGATATGTACCAACGAAAAATTAGTGCGATTGTATGAATTAAAAATAAAAATCCAATTATAATATGGATTATATTAATTGAAATCCGTAATGATTTTCTGTTTTTAAAAATTTGTGCTATTACAAAGATTATCATCAAAATGGATGTTAAAACATACCATTTATCGAGTTTTTGTAAAACATTCAATTTGTTGTACATAATCTCTGAATCAATTTTATTTTGGCTTGGCATTATTGCACTGCCATAATGTTTTTGATATTTTTTTATTCCATCTAAATAAAAATCGGCTTCTTTATAATTATTCTTATCGACTGCGGTTTGTAACGAGTTAAAATAAAATGGCAAAATGTTTTTTACAAATACGGAATCTCTTTTGGGTAGTTGTGCATTTGATAATTCTGGATAAGAAACCCATTTATTGTTTTTGTCGTTTGGTATTGGGTAAATTTTTAGAATTCCACCAAAGAGTGCCGAACTCATTAAAACAACCTTTTTATCTGTTTCGACAATGTTTTTTTCAAAAGCATTTGGATTTGCTAATCTTGAGGCTGTTTCTAAACTTTTTGATAATTTGTAATTTCCTTTTACATCAAAAAAATCAGAGAATTTTGCATACTTTTCTTTGGGGTCAATTCCAATAATTTTACGAATACTGTCGTCTCCTTTTGTAATATAGATTAGTGGAATTTCATACCAAACATCTGGAAATTGAGTCATTGAGATAAAAACCTGATCGGCATTCATATTATTATATATGTCGGAATGACTTACTTTTCTTAATAATTCAGACGAGAAAGTATTAATTGGTTTCATCCTTCCGCCAAGATCCTGAATGATTAATTGTCCAAATTTAGTGGCGTGTTCTTCACTAACTTTATATTTTGACAATAAAGAATCTATTTGTTTTTGGGTGATTTTTTTATCTGAATGATTTTGAGAAAAAGCATTAAAACTTAATAATAGGAATAAAATAGTTGTTATTTTTACTTTTTTTGTTTTTACAACTTCTAATTTTCGTTTCAAATCAGCAAATCGAGAATTTTTTGTAAACATAATTGCTATTAGTGCAAAAAACAAACTGAAATAACCAATATATGTTGTCCAAGTACCAAAAAAATCGTGGCTAACGGATAGTATTGTTCCTTTTTCATCTGCATCAAAACTAGATTGAAAAAAACGATAACCTTTATGGTCTAATACATTATTCATAAATATTTTTGCTTCAAAATTTCCATCTTTATCAAAAACTGATACTTGACTTTCATAAGACGAATAACTTCTTTCGGTTCCTGGATATTTCTGTGCGATAAAGTCATTTAATCTTACTGAAAATGGAAGCTCGTAGGCTTTGCTGCCATAAGAAAGAGTAAAATCTAAATTGCCAATTTTAATAATTTGTGGCTCGCCAGTTTTTCCTTTACTTCCAATTAATGTAACTTCTTTTTGTTGGTTTTGTGAAGATATGGTAAGACGAACCGCATCGTCTTGATTTTTTGCTTTATAATCATTTGACGATTGATAGCCAATTATTCCTTTTTTTGCGGGTTCTGGAAAAACAAATTGAGCGGTTCCTATATTGTATAAAGATCGTAGCATTAAAGGTTGAGTAGCATTTTTAATAAATTTTCCTTGAAATTTATCAGCCATTCTCATAAAATTACCTTCGAAAGGCATATTTACAGTATATTCTTTTCCAATTGTATTAATATTCACAGCTCCATCTGTAAATTTATTTAATGAAAATAATAAATTATGAATATTTTGAACTTTTCCTGTTTTCAAAAAATGTTCGTGTCTGGTTCCGCCAGTTGCCTCAACTAATTTTAGATATACCTCACCATTTTTATCCTCTATTATGGTTTGTTTGGCACCCATAATAAATTTTTCTTTTTTAATTAGAAAATCCGTTTGGTCAAAGCTACCATTTATAATAAAATTGGTGTTTGCTACTTCCGAAAAAAGAACTGGTTTTTCAAAAACCCGACGCATCATTTTGCCTTTGTATAAACCATCTACAGTTACTGTAAGGAAAGTTTTATCTGAATAAAATTTGTTTTCAGTTGCGTTTTCACGAATGGGCATTACTCCTTCAAAACTGATATACCTTGTAATTGCGGCTCCTATAATTATGAAAATAAACGATAAATGTAGCATTAGCGTTGCCCATTTTTCTTTTTTATAAAGCTTATATCTTTTAATATTTCCAGCAAAATTGACTACAAAAACTAACATAATTGCCTCAAACCACCAAGCATTATAAATTAGTATTCGTGCCGTGTCGGTGTTGTATTTACTTTCTATAAAAGTGCCTACTGCCATTGCAACGGCAAAGAGAATAAAAAGAGTTGCCATTAATCTTGTTGAAAACAGTATTGATGATATTTTTTTGAGCATTTGAATTGTATTTAAAAGACTATGCAAAAGTAATGAAATTAGTAGGTAAATTTTTTAAAAAAAATAATTATTATTGTCGCTTAATACTTGTTTTTTTATGTCGTTAAATTTAAAAAAAATAATATCTTGCAGCCAGAAAATAAATAATAAAAAACAATGAATATAGCAGTAGTAATGGGTGGATATTCTGCTGAATCCCTAATATCCTTAAAATCTGGGCAATTAATTTTGTCGAATCTTGATCGGTCAAAACACACTGTTTTTGAGGTACATATCCTAAAAGATGAATGGTATTGTCTTATTGATAATACAAAACATTTTATTAATCGTGCTGATTTTTCATTTGAAAGGGATAACAAAAGCATAAAATTCGATGTAGTTGTAAATACTATTCACGGCACACCCGGAGAAGACGGACACTTGCAGGCATATTGGAGTTTGATAGGATTAGCTTACACGGGTTGTGGTTTTTATCAATCGGCACTTACTTTTAACAAACGAGATACACTATCGGTTTTGTCAAAATTTGAAATTCCAAAAGCAAAATCTATTTACTTAACCAAAGGGGATGAAATTAATTTTTCAGAAATTGAAGCAGCATTAGGTTTACCGATTTTTGTAAAGCCCAATCAATCTGGCAGTTCACTGGGTGTTTCAATGGTTACTACAAAAGATGATTTTCAGAAATCACTTGACTTTGCTTTTGCCGAAGACGACGATATTTTAATAGAATCTTATTTAAACGGAATTGAAGTATCGGTGGGGGTACTAAAATATAATGGAAAAACAACTGTTCTTGGCATTACCGAAATTCTTTCGCAAAACAGTTTTTTTGATTATGAAGCAAAATATTTAGGAAAATCACAAGAAATTACACCCGCCAGAATATCATCAGAAATAGAAAGCAAAGTAAAACAAACCGCCATAAAAGTATATGAATCTTTAGGGATGACAGGTTTTTCTCGTTCTGATTTTATAATTATGAACGATATTCCACATTTTATCGAGATTAATACCAATCCTGGTTTGTCGCCACAAAGTATTTTTCCGCAACAAGCTGTATTTGCAAAAATTGCTTTTTCAGATTTGTTAGAAAATGAAATTAATTTAGCATTGAATAGAAAATAATAGAATATACGGTTTTAGTTGGTTTTTTTATTTGTATAACATCACTCTTCTTCAATTTCAAATTCGGCATCTTTCTCCCAAATTTCCATTTCGCAGGGTTTACAATTGAATTTTAGTTTGTATTCTAATTCGCCTTGTTTTAAAACCAAAGGTTCTTTGACTTTTACACCTAAGGTATCTTTATGGTATTTTGGGC
>DYPB01000375.1 GCA_020720185.1 Flavobacterium psychrophilum
AACGTTTTGCAGCTTCCAGAAGTGGCGGGCTTTCAGCACCAAAGTTACTAAAATCCCTAAACTTTCAGCAAGCACGAAAGTTTCTAAAAAGGCACTAAACCCGCCATTTTTGCAAACTGCTGTTAGTGGCTGTTATTGTTGGTTAATATTTAAATTTTTCATTTCTCCGTTCGGTGTAATTAGTAAATATTCTTTATTATTTTTCAGAGTTTGTTTAGGTTCTCTATTAATTTTCATTTTTAACTCAAACATTACTTGAATTACAGGTTCAAGAACTGTTGGATTTACAACAAAGTCAAATTCTTTATCTATTATAGGTTGATAATATAAAGTTGTAGTTTTTTCAACACTGTTCACGTTTGCAGATTTTTTTAAATTCAAGGATGTGCTATTGAAAGCCTGATAAGATTTATACATTTCAACTGGAAATACTACTTTATAACCCTCTGAAATTGATTTTTCATTTGTTAGAAAACTTACTCCCAAAATTGTTTCGTAATTTTTGACTTTTTCTTGAAGATTTATTTTTGCTTTATTCATTAATTCTTTCTTTACGATTTCTAAATTATTTGAAAAATAATCAACTCTTACTAAATCATATATTTCATTTCTCGACATTATTGACATAATTTCGTTGAATAAATTTGGATCGCTATATTTTATGTGAATGTTTTTTTTCAACTCAAAGCCAACAGGAATTTCATTATATGTTTTTTTACTAAAAACCTTTTTTTCTACTTCAAATTCATAAATTGGAACGAATGAAATCATATCAACGAAAATATCAACTCCTTTTTTTAATTTTATTTCGTTCACTGCTTGATTAATTCTTTTTTCGATTAATTCGTTGACTTCTTCGGTTGTTTTTCCAACTTGAAAAGTATTAAATATTGCAACATAATTATCGGCTTTTACATTTGTTAAACCTTTTACGCTAAAATATAAATCATTATCGTTTGGTATATTTACATTTATATTGTTTTCCTGATAACGAACTTGATTTTGATAATTTATATTTCCTGCTTCTTGCCCAAAACCAAATTTTGAACTTAAAATTATAATAGTAAATAATAGATTTTTTTTCATATTTTTATTTTTGTTATTGTCGTTTTTTCGAGATAATAGCCACTAA
>DYPB01000120.1 GCA_020720185.1 Flavobacterium psychrophilum
ACGAACTGAAATTCAAAAGTAATCAATCCAACTTATTCGTCAATTTTTCAAAAACTATTCTGGCGTTTTTGTTTTCGTATAAAATTTGATAAACTGCATCAATAATTGGAGTTCTAGTTCGATGTTCTTTGGTTAGTTTCCAAGCACTTTTAACAGCATAATAACCTTCGGCAACCATGCTCATTTCCATTTGGGCGTATTTTACGGTGTATCCTTTTCCTATCATATTTCCAAACATTCTGTTTCGAGAAAAAACAGAATAGCCAGTTACTAATAAATCACCTAAATAAGCTGAATTATTGATATTTCGTTTCATTTTATGCACATTTCTGATAAATTTTTTCATCTCCCGAATAGCATTACTCATTAAAACTGCCTGAAAATTATCGCCGTAGCCCAAACCGTGAGCCATTCCTGCAGCAATGGCATAAATATTTTTGAGCATTGCTGCATATTCTGTTCCAATAATATCATCGGTGATTTTTGCTTTTATAAAATTTCCAGACAAATAATTTGCTACAATTTTTGCTTTGCTGGCATCTCCGCAAGCAATTGTAAGATAAGATAATCGTTCTAAAGCAACCTCTTCGGCATGGCAAGGACCTGTTATTACACCAATATTTTCAAATGGGATTTTATAAATTTTATTAAAATGTTCGCCAACAATTAAACTCGTTTCTGGAACAATACCTTTGATGGCTGAGAAAATTATTTTATCTTCCAAACTTTCCGTCATTTTTGCTAATTCCTCATTCAAAAAAGCAGAGGGAATTGCAAAAATAATGTAATCGGCATAGGCTACGGCTTCATTAATAGTTGAAGTTAATTTTAATTTTTTAACATCAAACTCTACGCTACTTAAATAATTCGGGTTGTGTTTGTATTTTTTTATATGATTTATTGCCTCTTCATTTCGCATATACCAAGCAATTTCAGGTAAGTTTACACAAAGCATTTTTGCTATTGCAGTTGCCCAACTTCCTCCGCCAATTACCGCAAATTTGGGGTTTTCCATTTGTTTATTTTTATTAAAGTAAAATTTTACGCAAAAAACTCGAAGTTAATAAGCCAAAATTTTACAAAGATTATGTTAATTATTATAAGTCTTTAATTCAAATTTCTCTCCATCAAAAACACCGTAAGTAAAATAGGTAATCCAATCACCCAGATTAACATAATTAGCATCGTTTCCCACGGGTACAATCATTGGCAAATGTCGGTGCCCAAAAACAAGATAATCATAGTGTTTTATTGCTAGTTTTCGTTTGGCATAGATAATAAGCCATTCATTGTCTTCGCCAAGAAATTTAACATCGCTTTCTCCTGATATTAATTTATTTTTTACCGATAGATTTTGGGCTAATTTTACTCCAACATCAGGGTGCAACCAACGAAAAAACCATTTTGAAACTGGGTTAGTAAATACTTTTTTCATTCGTTTGTAAGCTTTATCTCCTGGACCTTTGCCGTCTCCATGACCTATCAAAAAGGTTTTTTTGCCAAATGTAAATTCTTGATTATCAGTAAATACAGTAATGTTTAATTCTTTCTGAAAATAGTCGGTCATCCATAAATCATGATTACCAACAAAAAAGTAAATAGGAATTCCAGTATCCGTAATTTCGGCTAATTTACCTAAAACTCTAACAAATCCTTTTGGAACAACGGTTTTATATTCGAACCAAAAATCGAATAGATCGCCTAATAAAAAAATGGACTCAGCATCGTGTTTTATCTCGTCCAACCAAGCTATAAATATTGCCTCACGAGGCTTGCTTAATACTGTTGTTGGTGCTCCAAAATGCTGGTCAGAGGCGAAGTATATTTTCTTTTTGTTTGGCGTATTCATTTCTCTTTTTGAATATTCTTTTTGCTTAATTTCGTTTTTTTACATTTTAGATTGTTTGGTAAAAGTAATTATTTTTTTGATTGAAAAAATAATTTTTAGAAAATTTAAAGTTTTGATATTGATTTTAAAAAAACGGTTTATTCGTAATTTTTAATTTCTTGAACTCCTTCCGAATTGATTTTACAAACATGAATGTCAAATTCTATATCGGTTTTTTTGTAAATTTCTTGCATTGCTTTGGCTACATTTTTGGCAATTTCAAATCCGTTGCTCAATGCGAAAATCGAAGGACCAGAACCTGAAATTCCTGCTCCCAAAGCTCCGCTTTCTAGTGCTGCATTTTTAATTTCTTCAAATTTTGGAATGAATTTGCCTCTCAAAGGTTCTACAATTACATCTTCAAGACTTCTGCCTATCAATTTATAATCAGATGTGCACAAACCAGCTATCAAACCACCTAAATTTCCCCATTGTGTAATGGCACTTTTTAAAGAAATGGTTGGTTGTAAAACAGCACGCATTTCGGAGGTTTTCAATTCTATTTGTGGGTGAATAACGGTTGCATATAAATTGGTTGGACTTTCTATTCTAATAACATCAAGTGGATTATAAGCCCGAACGAGCGTAAAACCGCCCAATAAACACGGTGCCACATTATCAGCGTGGGCACTGCCACTTGCTAAAACTTCGCCTTGCATGGCAAAATAAACCAATTCTTTTTTAGTATAGGGTTTTCCTAACAATTCGTTGATGCCAAAAACAGCACCCGCTGCACTTGCTGCCGAACTTCCTATGCCCGAACCAGCTTTGATGTTTTTATAAATTTCAATTTCAAAACCTATTTCAATGTCAACTTCAATGTCAAAGTTAACAGGAATGTATTTGTTATCTACAAATTTTACGGATTTTAACAATGCCAAAGCGGCAACTCCTGCTACATTTTTTTTGGTTTCCAATGGCAAATCGGCACCAATAATTTTAGTAATTCGAATGCCTTTCTCAGTAGTTTTTCTGATGATCATTTCGTCACCAACATTTTCGAGACAAGTTCCTAAAACATCAAAACCACACGAAAGATTGGCAATTGTTGCGGGACAGAATATTTTTATTTCGTTCATAAAGTTAGGTTTTAAGTTGTAGGTTGTAGGTTCAAATTTGTACCAATCACCTAAAATCTATTACTTTTTTTATACATTTCCAATTCGAATTACATCGGCAAAAATACCCGATGCTGTAACGGCTGCTCCTGCTCCTGCTCCTTTTATTAAGAGAGGTTGATCAACATAGCGGTCGGTGTAAAATTGTACAATATTGTCCTTGCCTTCAAGGTTGTAAAACGGACTTTCTTGTGGAATAAATTCGAGACCAACGCTTGCTTTTCCGTTTTCAAAAGTAGCAACAAATTTTAATCGGCTTTCTTTTTTCTTGGCTTCGGCTAATAACTTTTCAAAATGAGTTGCATTTGCCGTGAGCGATTTGAAAAAGTCGTCGTTGTTAGTCGTTTCCATACATTCTTTTGGCAAAAACGATTTGTTTTCAATATCTTCAATTTCCATTTTGTAACCGCTTTCACGAATTAGAATTAGAATTTTTCGGGCAACATCAACACCGCTTAAATCTATTTTTGGATCGGGTTCTGTAAATCCTTGAATGCCTGCTTCTTTTACAACATCGTGAAAATTATAAGTATCGCTAAAATTATTAAAAATAAAATTCAAACTTCCTGATAAAACGGCATTTATTCGGTTGATTTTATCGCCAGATGCTACTAAATGTTTTAAAGTATCTATTATTGGTAAACCCGCACCAACATTGGTTTCAAACAAGAATGGTGCGTTGTATTTTCGTGACAATCGTTTTAAATTGCTGTAGTTATCATAAACCGATGAACAGGCAATTTTGTTGCAAGTTACAACAGCAATATTGTCACGCAAATAGTGTTCGTAGGTTTGCGAAATTTCTTCGTTGGCGGTAAGATCTACAAAAATGCTGTTGCGAAAATTTAATTGTTTAACAGTATCAATAAATTGTAGTTTGTTAGCAGTTTGGCTATTATCTAATGTGTTTTTCCATTCGTTTAGGTTGATGCCGTCTTCGTCAAAGTGCATTTTTCGAGAATTTGAAATGGCAATAACTCGCAGGTTAAGTTTTAAATTTTCTTTCAAGAATTTGGCTTGCAGGTGAATTTGTTCAATGAATTTTTCGCCAACATTTCCCACGCCCATCACAAACAGATTGAGTTGTTTGGTGTTGTCTTCAAAAAAACGTTCGTGAAGCGTGTTCAATGCTTTTTTAACATCATTTTCGTTGATAACTACCGATATATTTCGTTCAGAAGCACCTTGAGCAATAGCACGAACATTGACATTATTTTTGCCCAATGTGCTAAACATTTTGCCCGATAAACCTTGATGATTTTTCATATTTTCGCCCACGAGTGCGACAATACATAAGTTTTTTTCGACAATGCAAGGGTCAATTTTATTTTGTGCAATTTCGAGTTCAAATGCTCTGTCGATTGCTTTTTGAGCCTTATCGGCATCTTGATTCAAGATTCCAATGCAAATAGAATGCTCGGACGAAGCTTGGGTAATGAAAACAACATTGATATTTTCGGTTGACAAAACCTCAAAAAGACGTTTTGACGAACCTGCAACACCTATTATTCCTGGACCTTCGAGTGTCAGTAAAGCAATTTTGTCAATATGAGATATTCCTTTTACAGGGTTGGATTCTGCATCGTTTTTATTAAACGAAATTAATGTTCCAAAAGCTTCTGGTTCGAAAGTGTTTTTAATTAATATAGGAATATTTTTCTTTAAAACAGGCTGAATGGTTGGCGGATACAAAACTTTGGCACCAAAATGCGACAATTCCATTGCTTCTTGGTAGGAAATATTTTTTATGGGTTTTGCTTGTTTTACAATTCGTGGGTTTGCGGTGAACATTCCGCTAACATCGGTCCAGATTTCGAGTTGTGAAGCATTTAAAGCGGCTGCCACGATTGCCGCTGTGTAATCCGATCCGCCACGACCTAGCGTTGTATTATTACCATCTATAGACGAAGCAATAAAACCTGGAATTACTGTAGTTTGAGCGGTATTTGATTTGAAATAATCAGCAATTAATTGGTTTGAAATATCAAAATCGACTACTGCTTTGCCAAAATGGTTATTGGTTTTGATGATTTCACGACTGTCTTTGAAAGCCGCATTTTCCGTTTTTTGTTGCAAGGCTTTGGCTATTATTTGAGACGATAGCAACTCGCCAAAACTCAAAATAGTGTCTGAAGTTCGGTTGGACAATTCGCCCAACAAATAGCATCCGTCCAACAAGGTTCGCAAATGATTGATGTGGTTTTTTATGGTTTCGACCAGCTGATTTTGTTGGTTTTGTGGAATTAATTCTTGAATGGCATCAAAATGTTTTTGCTCTATTTGAGTTACAATTTCTTTATACGCATTGTTTTTTGACGACGCAAAACTTGCAGCATTGACCAATAAATCGGTAATGCCGCTAAAGGCCGAAACAACCACTACCAATTGAGCGGTTTGGGCGGTTTGAGTAACAATATTGAGTGTTAAGCTTATATTTTGAGCATTGGCAACTGATGAACCACCAAATTTTAGAATCTTCATTTTATTTTTATTCATTTTATTTTTATTAATGAGATGTCCAACTTTATTTAATTGTTAAGTTTCACAAGGCTGTTGTTTGATTTCTTACTGTATTTTAGACAAATCTATAATTTTATTTTAAAAATTCATTGATTTTTTATTGCAAATTTAGAATTTATCCTCAATTATTTTATATGAGCCTTTTTTTATTTATTTTTGAAAAAAATACAGCAAGAAAACACAAGACAATAATAAATTAAGATACCTATTTTATAACCGTTGGATAGTTATATTTATCAAGGTTCAATCAAAAATTCAACATTATAATATTATCAAGACAACAAAGGCATTAACAGATATTTAA
>DYPB01000376.1 GCA_020720185.1 Flavobacterium psychrophilum
CGTTATGGTGTATAAAAAATTACAAGCAAAATAATTGATAAATAGAATAATCCATTATGGCAGATAAATATAAAAAAATTCAAATACGTAATAGCACAACTGAATTTCTTGTTTTTACAAAACAAGCAGGCGGTGATAGTATTGAAGTTCGGATTGAAGAAGAAACAGTTTGGCTTACACAAAAACTAATAGCAACACTTTTTGACGTTGATGTTAGAACAATAAGTGAACATTTACAAAACATATTTAATAACAAAGAATTAGATAAAAATTCAGTTATCCGGAAATTCCGGACAACTGCATCTGACGGCAAAAATTATGAAACTCAATTTTACAATTTAGACACTATAATTTCCGTTGGATACCGAGTAAATTCTGTAAGAGCAACACAATTTCGACAATGGGCAACCAATATACTTCGTGATTTTGCTATACGTGGTTGGGTTTTAGATAAAGAAAGATTGAAAAACGGTGCTTATTTGAGCGAAGAATATTTTAATCAATTACTTGCAGAAATTCGTGAGATAAGAGCAAGCGAAAGAAAATTTTATCAAAAAATAACGGATATTTATGCCTCAGCACTTGATTACAATGTAGATAGTCCAACAACAAAAGATTTTTTTGCAACAGTTCAGAATAAATTGCATTTTGCAATTCACGGTAATACAGCCGCAGAGTTGATTGTAAATAGAGCTGATAGTGAAAAGGAACAAATGGGACTTACGACATGGAAAAATTCGCCAAATGGGAAGATAATAAAAACAGATGTTTCCATTGCAAAAAATTACTTGACTTTGACAGAGTTAAAATCATTAGACCGATTTGTAACGATGTATCTTGATTATGCAGAAACACAAGCGGAACGACAAATTCCAATGACTATGGAAGATTGGGCAAAGAAACTAAACGCATTTTTGCAATTCAATGAAAAAGATATTTTGACAAATGCAGGAAAAGTCAGTCATGCAATTGCAAAAGAATTTGCAGAAAATGAATTTGAAAAATACAGAATTATTCAAGATAAATTATTTCAATCTGATTTTGATAAATTGATTAATAAATTGGATAACAAAATAATAGATGATGAAAAAACACCATAACATACAATATGCGATAATTGCGGGCTTTTGT
>DYPB01000121.1 GCA_020720185.1 Flavobacterium psychrophilum
ACGGAAGTAATTTAACATTAAAAACCTTGTACGATATTGTAGAAAAAGGATTTGGCGGAAAAGTAAGAATTTCAATAGAAGTGTAAATTAATACAGCCGTTAACAAGCGTAACCGTTGCACAACTCCTCCAAAACCCAAAAAATATTAAAAATAGAAATAAAACGACTTAAAATAAAGCCATTTCCAGATGGCTTTATTAGAATTTATCTGCCAAAAACCGAAAATTTAGGGGACTTAAAATGCAATATTTTAAGCCATAAAATAGGATTTCAAAAAAGGCAAGCACTTGCTTTAGCTTTTCTATAATTTTGCAAGGTCTAAAACCCCAACAAAAGCATCAATAAAACGCACCGAATTATCAACGGCTATTTTATCTTTTAAACTACTCATTTGTAGGTGATTGCAAGAAACTCCTTGTATATGTTGCCTTCAGTAAAAATGATAAAAAAATTACTCCTTATCAGATCTTTTTTAGTATTTTTGTTGAAAATTAAACGGAGGTTTTTTCACAGACTGTTGTTAGTGGCAAGTTTAAAATTACATCCTAAAAGAAGAATGAAAAGGTTGCTTGTCTTGTGGTTTTATTAAACATCAAGACTGTTTTTGTTAAAAAAATAATTTTAAAAAATGTTGTAAAGTCCTAATTTACAATAGTTATTTAGAAAATTAGCAACAAATTATGTATGTTTTAAAAAAAACATTTAAAAGTAGTTGCAGAAATAAAAAAGAGTTGTATCTTTGCAACCGCAATAAAAAACAAGGCCCGTTCGTCTATCGGTTAGGACGCCAGGTTTTCATCCTGGTAAGAGGGGTTCGATTCCCCTACGGGCTACAAAATTTAATACAATTAAAAAAATATACAATGGCAAATCACAAGTCAGCATTAAAAAGAATTAGAAGTAACGAAAAGAAAAGAGTATTAAACAGATACCAACATAAAACTACTCGTAATGCTATAAAAGCATTAAGAATGAATACTGATAAAGCAGATGCCTCTGCAAAATTATCAGCTGTAATATCTATGATTGACAAATTAGCGAAAAAAAATGTTATTCATGATAACAAAGCATCAAACTTAAAATCAAAGTTGACAAAACATGTATCTAAGATGTAATTATTTTTGATATAAATTTACTAAAACGCTTCAAGAAATTGGAGCGTTTTTTGTTGTAATCATCTAAAGAAAACAAAAATTAAATTAATGTATTATAAATTAATTGGTTATTTTTGCTTCATAAAATCTATGTTTTCTTTAAAAATAATTAAAGTAGAGGATTTTTATTATACAATAAATTGATTGTCAAAATAAAATAAGCAAATATCATACAAAATATGAAAAAATATACAAATACAGGCAGTAAAGATACTCGGTCAGGTTTTGGTGCAGGAATGACAGAATTAGGAAAAACAAATGAAAAAGTAGTAGCTCTTTGTGCCGATTTAATAGGTTCGTTGAAATTTGATGATTTTAAGAAAAATCATCCTGATAGATTTTTCCAAATAGGTATTGCCGAAGCAAATATGATTGGTATTGCTGCGGGTTTAACCATTGGAGGGAAAATTCCATTTACAGGAACTTTTGCAAATTTTTCTACGGGTAGGGTTTATGATCAAATTAGACAATCGGTTGCCTATTCAGATAAAAATGTGAAAATTTGTGCCTCTCATGCGGGTTTAACTTTAGGAGAAGATGGTGCAACTCATCAAATTTTAGAAGATATTGGATTGATGAAAATGTTGCCAGGAATGACCGTTATAAACACTTGTGATTATAACCAAACCAAAGCAGCAACACTTGCTATTGCTGATTATCACGGACCTGTTTATCTTCGTTTTGGGCGTCCTGTTGTGCCAAATTTTACTCCAGAAAATGGTGTTTTTGAAATAGGCAAAGCTGTAATTTTATCAGAAGGAACCGATGTTACTATTATTGCAACGGGTCATCTGGTTTGGGAAGCATTATTAGCAGCAGAAATTTTAGAAACTAAAGGAATATCGGCAGAAGTTATTAATATTCATACTATTAAGCCTTTAGATGAGGCAACTATTTTACAATCGGTTAGTAAAACAAAATGTATTGTAACAGCCGAAGAACATAATATTTTAGGTGGTTTGGGCGAAAGTGTTGCAAGAGTTTTAGTTACAAATAATCCAATGCCTCAAGAATTTGTTGCAGTAAACGACAGTTTTGGCGAAAGTGCCACACCAGAACAGTTGATGGAAAAATACAAACTGAATAATCAAGCAATTGTTGAGGCGGTAGAAAAGGTTTTGAGAAGAAAGTCAAGCTAATTTTTAAATCAAAATTATTCTCATTTTAACTCAATAAATATGCTAAATATTGTACTTGTATATCCTGAAATCCCTAATAATACAGGTAATATAGGTAGATTATGTGTGGGTACAAATTCAAGATTACATCTTATAAAACCTTACGGATTTCAGATTACAGATAGTAATTTGAAACGAGCAGGATTAGATTACTGGGTGCATTTAGATTGGTATCAATATGAAAATATTGATGAATGGATGGCGGTAATTCCAAACAAATCAAGGGTTTTCTTAATGACCGCTCATACCGAAAAAACTTATTATGAGAATAATTTTCAAGACGGTGATTGGTTAGTTTTTGGTAAAGAAAGTGTTGGTTTGAGTCAGGAAGTTCTCAATCAATTTGAAAATCATTTAACCATACCAATGAGTCCATTAATTAGAAGTTTTAATATTGCAAATGCAGTAGCATTTGTAATTAGTGAAGCCAAGAGACAGCTATTATACTCATAAGTTGCAATTATTTTTACTAAATAATCTAATTTTTAATTAATTTCAATTATTTAACCTTACAAATTCTCATCAAATAGAAGTTTATTTTATAAATTTGTCGCACAAAATTATAAAATAAAATGAACACAAATTTATTTGCTTCTCGGCACATTGGACCTAATAAAATTGAAACTCAAAAAATGCTAAAAACCATTGGTGTTGATAGCCTAAATAAACTTATTGATGAAACAGTTCCTGCACATATTAAATTAAAGAAATCATTAGATTTACCGAAAGGAATTTCTGAAAATGAATATTTAACACACATACATAAATTAGGTCAAGAAAATAAAGTTTTCAAATCATATATTGGTTTGGGTTATAATCAGGCCATTGTACCAGCAGTAATTCAGCGAAATATACTTGAGAATCCAGGTTGGTACACTGCCTATACACCATACCAAGCTGAAATTGCTCAAGGCAGATTAGAAGCAATTTTGAATTTTCAGACGATGATTATCGAACTTACTGGAATGGAAATTGCAAATGCTAGTTTGCTCGATGAAGGTACCGCAGCAGCCGAGGCAATGGTATTACTATTTGATGTTAGAACCCGAGAACAAAAGAAAAATAATATTTGTAAATTTTTTGTTTCAGACGATATTCTACCACAAACACTATCCGTTTTACAAACACGATCAACACCAATAGGAATAGAATTAGTAGTTGGTAACTATGAAAGTTTTGATTTTTCGACTGATTTTTTTGGTGCAATTTTACAATATCCAGGTAAATATGGTCAGATAAATAATTTTAAAGATTTTATATCTACCGCAAATAAAAATGACATAAAAGTAGCCGTTGGTGCAGATATTTTATCACTTACAATTCTTACACCTCCTGGCGAAATTGGAGCTTCGGTAGTTTACGGAACAACCCAACGCTTTGGAATACCATTAGGATATGGTGGTCCGCATGCTGGATATTTTGCAACAAAAGATGAGTTTAAAAGAAGTATGCCTGGTCGAATTATAGGTATAACAATAGATACCGATGGAAATCGTGCTCTAAGAATGGCATTGCAAACTCGAGAGCAACATATTAAACGAGACAAAGCAACCTCAAATATTTGTACCGCACAAGTATTATTATCAGTAATGGCAGGGATGTATGCCGTTTATCATGGGGCAGAAGGTTTGAAATTCATTGCAAACCAGATCCATTCAACAGCCGTTACATTAGCCGAAAAATTAACAATATTAGGTTATAAACAAACTAATACTTGTTATTTTGATACAATAGTTATAGAATGTAAAGCGGAGAAAATTAGAGAAATAGCGGAAAAAAATGAAATTAATTTTTACTATATTGATGATAATACCGTTTCAATTTCAATAAACGAAACTGTAAATATTGACGATTTGAATATTATTCTTTCCGTTTTTGCTGCCGCAAATGGTGTTCAGGCTACTCCAATTGAGGAGTTGAAAGGCATAAATAATTATCCCCAAAGTTTATCACGAACTTCAACATTTTTACAGCACGAGGTTTTTAACAAATATCATTCTGAAAGTGCCTTGATGAGATATATAAAAATGCTTGAACGCAAAGATTTATCTTTAAATCATTCGATGATATCATTAGGATCTTGCACCATGAAATTGAATGCTGCTGCAGAGATGTTGCCATTAAGCAATCCTCAATGGAGTAATATTCATCCTTTTGCCCCAATAAATCAGGCAGCAGGATATACTAAAATGCTGTCAGAATTAGAAAATCAATTAAATATAATAACAGGATTTGCAGGGACAACTTTGCAACCAAATTCTGGAGCACAAGGAGAATATGCTGGCTTGATGGTTATTCGTGCTTATCATCAATCAAGAGGAGATTTTCATCGAAATATTGCATTAATTCCATCCTCAGCACATGGTACAAATCCAGCGTCGGCAGCAATGGCTGGAATGGATATTGTAGTAACAAAAACTCTAGAAAACGGTAATATTGATGTGGACGATTTGCGTGAAAAAGCTATTTTACACAAAGATAATTTGTCTTGTTTGATGGTTACATATCCATCTACACACGGGGTTTACGAGAGTGCAATATCCGAAATTACACAAATAATACACGATAATGGAGGACAAGTTTATATGGATGGTGCCAATATGAATGCACAAGTAGGATTAACAAATCCAGCAACAATTGGAGCAGATGTATGTCATTTAAACCTGCATAAAACTTTTGCTATTCCACACGGTGGTGGTGGGCCAGGTGTAGGGCCAATATGCGTAGCACCACAACTCGTACCTTTTTTACCAACAAATCCAGTTATTCCTACTGGCGGAAGTAATGCTATTACGGCGATTTCTGCCGCACCCTATGGCTCTGCATTGGTTTGTTTAATATCTTATGGATATATAAAAATGTTAGGAGGCGAGGGACTTGAAAATGCTACAAAATATGCAATTTTGAATGCTAATTATATAAAAGAAAGATTGAGTGGACATTATGACACTTTATATTCTGGTGAAAATGGTAGAGCAGCACATGAAATGATATTAGAATGTCGTCCATTTAAACAAAAAGGTATTGAAGTAACAGATATTGCAAAACGATTGATGGATTATGGATTCCATGCCCCAACTGTTTCATTTCCAGTAGCAGGCACATTAATGATTGAACCAACCGAAAGTGAAAACTTGGAAGAATTAGACCGTTTTTGTGAAGCGATGATTGAAATTAGAAAAGAAATTGAGGTTGCAACTATTGAAAATATTAATAATCCACTAAAAAATGCACCACATACACAAGCAATGCTAACTAATGATGTTTGGAATTTTCCATATACTAGACAACAAGCTGCCTATCCGTTGGAATATATTTCTGAAAATAAATTTTGGCCAACCGTTCGTCGAGCTGATGATGCTTATGGTGATAGAAATTTGATCTGTAGTTGTGTATCGATTGAGGATTATATATAGACATATTACTTTAACCCAAATTACGCATTAGAAATCTATTCCAAACTCAAACTACTTCAAAA
>DYPB01000016.1 GCA_020720185.1 Flavobacterium psychrophilum
ATATTCTCCACAAAATTTTATGTAAATAATTGATTTTTTAGATTTTTAGAAAATCAAATCGTAATTTTTACTACAAATCCCTCATTACCACGAACATTAAATACCAAACCGCCTTCAAAAATTAAATATTGAGCTTTTATACCAATTAATTTTCCTGAAATAATAGGCGATTTATCAAGATTAGTGCTTACTATTTTTTTAGGGTATTCTAAAACAGGAAAATCCATAAGATATAAATCATTTTGATTACAATCATAAAATTGTTGCACCTCTTTCGGAATTAAATACTTAATACTGGCTTTTTCTTTCACCAAATCGACGGGTTTAAAATCATTTTTAAGCATTTTTTGCCAATTTGTTTTATCAGCATATAATTTTTTTAAAGCCACCTCGGTAATTCCCGCTAAATACCGATTTGGCACCTCAATAATAGGAATGGCTTGGGTTGCTCCTTGATCTATCCATCGAGTAGGCACTTGTGTTTTTCGGGTTACACCTACTTTAACCTCGCTCGACAAGGCAAAATAAACAATATGAGGTTGTAGTTGTACGGCTTTTTCATATTCTAAATTTCGGTCTTCAATATCTAAATGTGCTGTTGATAATTCAGGACTAACAATCCATTCGCCAGCCGACGCACTGTTTATGAAACAATCGTAGCAAAATCCTTGACGAAAAATCTTCTTCTTTTTACCGCAATTTAAACATTGATAACCGATAAATTGAATTTCGATATTTTTATTTAAAAGTTGATTAACATTCAGAAAACTATTTTCAAAAACCATATAATATTGAATAGGATTTCCAATTTCGGTTTGCATTTTTGTAAGTACGCCTTCGTATTGCATTTTTAGATTTTTTATAAAGTGTAAAAGTAATTTTATTTTTATATATTTGTAAACTAAATTCTAAATTTATGACCGCAATTGACCTACAAAACGAATTGATTAGAGAAATTCCAAGAATCAAAAACATTTCGACTTTAGAATCGTTGAAATTGATAATATATCAAGATGAAACGCCTGTTGTATTGACGGAATTTCAGAAAAAACTTATTGAGACTTCATTAGAGGAATATAAAAAAGGAGCGTTTACAGAACATAATGTTTTAATGGATCAACTGGAACAAAAATATGGATGGTAGAGTAATTATTTGGTCTAAAAAGGCATCTTCGATTTTTGACGAAACTTTGTCTTCTTTTAAAATCCATAATAGTAAGAGTTTGCATGATAAAGTGAGAAGTTTAACATTAAAACTTTTAATATTTCCATATATAGGGAAACCAGTACAAAATACAAATATAAGACAATTTATAATTGAGAATTACTCTATATATTATTGTGTTTTTGAAAAAGAAATTTTAATCGTTCTTTTTTGGGACAACCGCCGTAGCCCAGAATTATTAGAAAAAGAAGTATTAAAAATCTTATAAAAACAAACCATAAAAAATGCCAATTTCTTTAATAAATTCTATCGCCTCGTGGTTTTTAAAGCAACGAATTCATCAGATTGAATTGTTTTTAAAATATCCAAACGAAGTACAAGAAGAGCTTTTGATGAATCTAATTAGAGCATCGGAAAATACGATAATAGGTAAAAAATACGATTATAATTCCATAAAAAATTACAATCATTTTTCTGAAAGAATTCCAATTTCAACCTACGAAGATTTGGAACCAATGATAGAGAAAATTCGTCAAGGTGAACAAAGTATTTTATGGGAAACTCCTATAAAATGGTTTGCAAAATCGAGCGGAACAACCAATGCCAAGAGCAAATTTATTCCCGTAAGTAACGAAGCGTTAGAAGATTGCCACTATAAGGCGAGCAAGGATTTGTTGTGTTTGTATTTGAATAATAATGAAGATTCGAAAATGTTTTTGGGTAAAAGTTTACGACTGGGCGGTAGTTCTCAAATTTATGAAAAAAATAATTCATTTTTTGGAGATTTATCAGCTATTTTGATAGAAAATATGCCTATGTGGGCTGAGTTTAGCAGTACGCCAAACAATAAAATTTCGTTAATGAGCGATTGGGAAACTAAAATTCCTGCAATAATTAACGAGGTTAAAAACGAAAATGTAACAAGTTTTGCAGGAGTTCCCAGTTGGATGTTGGTACTACTAAACAAAGTTTTAGAAGAAACTGGCAAAACAAATTTAATGGAAGTTTGGCCAAACTTGGAAGTATATTTTCATGGCGGAGTGAGTTTTGACCCATATAGAGATCAATATCAGAAGATTTTACCTAAAAATAACTTCAAATATTACGAAATTTACAACGCATCGGAAGGTTTTTTTGCAATTCAGGATTTGAATAACTCTAGCGATTTATTATTGATGTTAGATTATGGTATTTTTTATGAGTTTATTCCAATGGATACTTACGGAACACCAAATCAAGAAGTTATACGATTGGAAGCTGTTCAATTATTTAAAAATTATGCTATTGTAATTACTACGAATGCTGGACTTTGGCGATATTTAATTGGTGATACTGTACGGTTTACTTCTTTAAAACCGTATCGTATTAGAGTTACAGGTAGAACCAAACATCATATTAATGTTTTTGGTGAGGAATTAATGGTCGAAAATACCGATGTTGCCATAGCAAAAACTTGTATAGCAACAAATTGCGAAGTAAAAGATTATACCGTTGCACCAATTTTTATGCAAGAAAAAGAAAAAGGAGCTCATGAATGGATGATAGAATTTAAGCAAAAACCAGCGGATATTTTGGAGTTTCAAAAATTATTAGACCAAAACATTCAGGCTGTAAATTCAGATTATGAGGCTAAAAGATATAACAATATGACTTTAAACGAGTTGAAAATAAATGTTGCTAAGGAAGATTTATTTTATAATTGGCTCAAAACCAATAACAAACTGGGTGGGCAGCACAAAATTCCGAGATTGAGCAACCAACGGGATTATTTAGAGCAGTTGAAGGCGATGAATTTAGAATTCTAAAATTGCGATAGAAAATGAAATGAGTTTAATTTATCTTTTTTTAAAATTTTCAGAAAAATAAAGAATTTCTATCCCCAGAAAGCCATACAGAAATTTAATCCAATTTAGAATTTTAATTTTGTGTATATTTTCAACAAGACCCACACCCAAAGAGTTGAGGTTACTGGCAGGGAAGCATTTAAATTCATTAGAAAATTTGATTTTGCGACCGACCCCCGATATAATATTTTCCTAATTTTAAATTAAATTATTTTTTTTGTATGTATTTTTTGCTGCAGCATACATTTCTCAAAAAGTTGTAAATATTCATTATTTATTTTATCCCAATTAAAATTATTGATAATGGAATTGTAATTGTTCTCAATAAAGTGCAAGGTGTCTGTTTTTTGAATTATAAAAGTAAATCCCTATTGCTTTTAATTTGGGCTAATGGATTTCATCCATTTTGTTGTTATTTCAACACCTTGTTTTAATGTATATGGAAGTTTTCCACATAGTTTTTCTAATTCTGATGTGTCATAAACCATATTGGTTATTAAATTATTCAGTCTAAATGAAGTTAAAGGAGGGTTTTTCCATCCAAGAAATTGTAATAGATCACCTGTTTTTGAAGCAATTTTTAAAGGCAATATCGAAATTTCTGTTGTTTTTTTATTATTAAATTCGATAGATATCATATCAGCCCAATCTTTTAATTCTAAAGAGGGATAATCTGTTAAATAATAACAATGTTCTAAATTTTCTTTTGGTTCAAAAAGTATTTTTTCTAACTGAAAGACTGTGTTTCCAATATAACCAAAAGATTTTTTAGGATTGTGGTTTTTTGGTATAAAAAATAAACCCTTTCTTACAGTATCAAAAAATGTTCTATAAGGTATTTCAAAATAAGAACCCCAAATTGATGTGGGCCTTACTATTACAAAATCATGACTGGCTTTTTCTTTGACAATTTTTTCTCCTATCATTTTACTTTCTCCGTAAGGATTTGGAGGGCAAAAATCATCAAATGAATTTGGAACATAATTTATTCTGCAAACCATTCGGCTAGAGGCATATATAGTTCGTTTTATAGTCGGAAAGTTATTTATAATATCAACTATATTTTCAACACCTTCAATATTTGCTTCATAACCTTTTAAGGATTTTTTTTCGTCTAAATCGGTTCTTGCAGCCAAGTGAACAACATACTCTGGATTAAAATTTTTGAAACAATCTAATATAAACGATTTATCAAGTACATCTCCTTTTATCCAATTTTTTATAAATGCTTTGTTTCTAGGTTTTTTAATATCATAATTAACAATAGTATGGTTTTTGTTGTAAAGGTATTCAACCAAATTTGAACCTATAAAACCAGAGCCACCTGTGATAAGTATCTTTGCCATTTTTATACTTTTTTATAAAGTAAATCTATTTCAATAAATTTGTTTTTATTACCAAGATTAAAATCCAACATACCTTTTACTTCAAATCCTTTACTGTTTAAATAATTATTCATTTCTGTAAAAGAAGGTTGGTTAGTATATAATTGTTCTAAATTGGCTTCAACAACAATATAGTTTATAGTATTTAACGCTTTTTCTGCTCCTTTTAAAACCTCTAATTCATAACCTTGAATATCTAATTTTAATAAAACCTTTCCTTTATTTAATAAATTAAATGAATCTAATGTTTTTATCCCAACTTCAATTTGTGTTAAATCGTTTTCTTGTTTTGGATAATGATTGTTTTCTGAATTAATATCTAAAATAGAACTAATATGACCAAATTTATTTTTATTAAATTTAATAGTTCCTGTTTCATTGCCTAATGCAATATTATAAGTATTGATATTTGGATTATTTTTAAATAATTTAGCAATTTTAGGATACAGATTTGGTAATGGTTCAAAAACCATTAGATTACTTAATGGATAGAAATGGGAAGCTACTTTTGAGAACTGCCCTGAATTTGCACCAACATCAATTATCAAATCAAGGTTTGGAATTTCATTTTTTAGATTTGAGACTACTTCAAAAGACGCCAAAGAAAAAAGTTTGCCTTTAAGTAAAGAGAAAAACCATTTTGATTTTGCAACTACAAATAATTGCTTGATAAGAGTTGAGTATTGCATTTGAATATATGTTTTTAAAAGCGTTGCAAGGTAATAAAAATTAAGTATTTATTTTTAGAATTTTTAATTTAGAATTTTTTTTTATCTTTGGCGAACATTAAAATTAAGTTTTTGAAAATTTCACTTAAAAAATATTTACTTTATTCCTCTGTATTTGCAATTTTTACAGAAGCATTTATGGTTCGGTCTTTTATAGATTTAAAATTACTTTATTTAATCCTAATTGTAAATTTTTCTATATTAATTAATTTAAAACAAATAAGATTAAATCTTTATTTTATTTATTTACTTCTTTTTTTTCTATTTCATGGCTTTGTAATGTATCTTCTTATAGGAATTCCTCCTAATTACTTATTATCACAAATTATTGGTATTGGTTTTATTGGTACTTATTTTTACAGTATAATTAAATTATATGGTTTTAGTAGTTTTTCTGAAATATACCTAAAAATATCTTTATGGATAGCTACAATTGGTTATCCAATATATTTCATTAATAGGTTTTTTTCAATTAGCTTAATGAACGACCTAAGATTTCATAGTATCTTAAGTGAACCTGCTCATTATGCTGTTGTTATAATACCTGCTTGTTATTATTTTTTAAAATCAAAAGAATATAAAAAATTTGGTATTATTTTCGGAACACTAATTTTGTCAGAATCATCTCTTGCACTTATTGGTTGTGGATTAATGTTTTTATTGCCAATTCTCAATTTAAAAAGAATTTCTTTATTAATTACTTCCATACCTGTTTTTATAGGTGTTTTTTATATTATCTATTTGAATAATGAAATGGTTAAAATTCGATTTGATGACACTTATGATTCCTTAAATTCTATTTATAATGGTAAGTTTGACAATAAGACAAATTTAAGTACATATGCTCTTATTAGTAATTTATATGTTGCAAAATCAAATTTTATAGACCATCCTTTTGGAAGTGGCTTAGGAAGTCATTTTTATATGTATACGCAAGAATATTTTACTACAATGCGTTCGCCAGAATATATAAAAACTTTAAAATTAGACAAACTAAATTCTCATGATGCGGCCTCTCTATTTATCAGATTATTGTCTGAATTAGGTATTTTTGGTCTAATATTAATTTTTTATTTGATGCGTCTTTCCTCAAAAGTTTTTTCTAAAAGTGAAAACTTCTTGGTGCAGGGGATTTTTATATACTTTTTATTAAAATTATTTAGAGACGGGCATTATTTTCCTCCAGAATTTTATCCCTTTATTTGGTTGTTCTATTTTTCTATAAAAGAAAATCGAAACATCGCTCTAAATGAAAACGAAAATACAAATTTAACGAAATCACAAACTTTTATATAAATGAAAAAAATCTTTCAGTTAGCAGAAAATCTTTCTATAGAAAGTGGAGGTTTGAGAACTGTTTTGGTCGATTTAGATAATTATTTGAATGATAAGAAGCAGTATTCATCAATTATTATCACAAACAAAAAGGAGAAAAGCGATTCGTATATTGAATTTCCATCTACAAAGTTCCAATCTTGGAATTATTCTAAAGATTTCGCTAAGTATATAAATAACGAAGCAGCAAATGCAGATTTACTTCATCTGCATGGTGTTTTTATGCACACGCAATACATCTCAAGTCAATTCGCAGAGAAAAACAACATTCCTTATGTAGTATCTGCACATGGAATGTTAGAACCGTGGCACATGAATGACAAGCGATTAAAAAAGAAAATCTATTTTGAATTAATATTAAAAAATATTTTAGCTAACGCCAAAGTTTTGCACGCCATAACGCCTTTAGAAAAAGAGAGTTTGTTTAAATTATGTGGTCATAGAAATATTATTGAAATACCTAACTTTATCCATCATGGCGTAATCCCGAAAGATTTAGAATACAAGCCAGAAGAAGATTATTTGTTGTTTTTGAGTAGAATTCATCCCAAAAAAGGATTAGACATACTTATCGAAGCAATGTCAAAAATTGAAAATAAAAAAATCAAACTCAAAATAGTAGGCACAGAAAACGCCTATTCTGAGAAACTGAAAATTAAATGTAACCAATTATCTTTAGGAAATAGAATTGAGTTTGTGGGAGGGGTTTATGGCAATGAAAAACACAGGTTTTTTGCTAATGCAAAAGCGTTTGTTGCTCCGTCCTATTCAGAGGCAATAGGTATGGTAAATTTAGAAGCTGCGGTTTGTAAGACGCCTGTAATAACCTCATACAACACTGGTATAAACCCTGATTGGAACAAAAAAGGCGGGATAATGATTAACCCAAATGTTATTGAATTGACGAAAGCAATTAATGAAATTACAAACTGTTCCAACGAAGAAAGAAATGAGCGAGGTGTAGTTTTATCGGATTTTGTAATTAAAAATTACAGTTGGGAGGAAAAAGGACATCTGTGGAACGAATTATATGGATTAATCTAACGCTTCTTTTATTAATTTTTTTAGAATATTGTTTCCAATAAAACTTGGACTGCAATTATTATGATTTAATTTATGGATTCCTGTTTCAAAATTAATTTCAACACCATTTTCAGGTGTAAAGTAATATATAAATTGATCCCCTGGCGTTCCGACAATGATGTCATTGCTGCTTTTAAATTCAATAGCTTTTATTTGTAAACTCTCTTGTTGCTTATTGCTACTAACAAACAGTCTGATATTAGAAAATCGAGTGTTTTTAGGAAATTCGTAATCAACTCTTTGGTATTTAGAATCTGATTTTACAAAAGCTACTATTTTTGTAATTTCTTCGCCTTTATCACCTATAAGGCTAACTGCTGTTGAGTCATTTTTATTAAAAATGGCTTCAAAAGTAACCGTAAATTTATTATTAGAATTATCATTATCTTTGCAACCTAATAATGATATTAAAATTATTAACAATCCTATTTTTTTCATAAAAACTAATTTAGAATAACAAAAATAACTTTAATAATTTTGATTTCCAAATATTAATTTATTACAAACTTTATGCCTTTTAAACAAACAATGTCTAAAAACAAAAGAATTACTATTATAACAGGAAATTATTTTCCTGAAGATACTGCAATAGGATTATATACCACACAGTTTTCTAAATATCTTATAGACAATGGGTATCAAGTTAAAATAATTACAGGATTTCCGAATTATCCTCAATGGAAGATTTATGAAGCGTATGAAAATTTATCAAGTTATTATTCAGAAACTATTGACAATATTGAGATAATTAGATACAAACAGTATGTGCCTTCAAAAATAACATTAAAAGGGCGTGTTTTAATGATGTTAAGCCTTTTTTATGGGACTTTTATTAATTTAAGAAAGATAAAAAACACGGATATAGTCATTTGTATTATTCCTTTTACTATATCTATCGTGCCTGCCTTTGTTTTGTCAAAACTAAAAAAAGCCAAACTCTGGATTCATATTCAGGATTTTGAATATGATTTAGCTTTAGAATCTGGTATCATAAAAGGCAATAATGTGTTTCTATACTCTTTCGCAAAAGTTATATCTTTTCTTGAAAGAAAAATGTTAAATACTGCTGATCAAATAAGTAGCATTAGTTATAGTATGTTAGCAAAAATCAAAGAAAAATCTTCTCATAAAGAACCATACTATTTTCCAAACTGGGTTTCAGATCAGAAAATAAATCCAAATTCATACTCCAATCATGGTTTTATTAATTCTGAAAAATTCACCTTATTATATTCTGGTAATATTGGTGAGAAACAAGACTGGAGTTTTTTAGTAGCACTATGTGAAATCATTGAAAGCACTGATAATATTGAGGTTGTTATCGTTGGTAATGGTGGCTTCAAGAATAATTTATTGAGTAGGATAGAAAAATTTAACTTCGTGAAAATTTATGATTCCGTTCCATATCATGAACTAAATAACCTACTTTGTTCTACAAATATTCATTTTTTGTTTCAAAAACAAGAGGTTGTTGATACCGTTATGCCTTCGAAGATACTTGGCATGATGGCAAGTGCAAGACCGTCCATAATTGTTGGTAATGAAAAATCGGAAGTTTTTAAAATCATAAGCGAATCAAAAGGCGGTTATTATTTTTCAAAAAATGAAATTAATGAATTATATGATACTATTTTAAAATTAAAAAACGATAGGAATTGGTGTGAAGAAATTGGTGTAAATGCTAGAAAGTACATACTAACTAAATTTTCTGAAAAACTAATACTAAGTAACTTTATTAATGAAATAAATTTGATTCGATGATAAAAAACATAACATACAAACTGTTCCCAATATTAATCTCTTTAACATTATTATTTCCTGTATTAAAAGAAAATATTTCAAGTTTAACGATAATCTTACTCTGCATTAATACAATTTTATATAAAATTGCATCAAAGGATTATAGTTTACCAAATGCTAAAACCTTTCTTCTAACGATTCCTTTCTGGATAATATTTTTTTGGTCAATATTTACAACAAATTATAGAAATAGTCTTGTCCACATTTTACACGCCCTACCCTTTTTAATAATCCCAGTATTTTTCTCATTAATTCCAATAGTGTTTTTTAGTTTACAGAAATTAAATCTTTATATAACCGTTCTTAAAAATCTTTGCTTAATAATTGTCTTTATTTATATTATAAGTTTTCTTAATGCAATTCCTCTTTGGAAATTATATTATCAAGACGGTTCTCTTTTCAGAGTCTATATTTATAGTTATTTTGATTGGTTTGTTATCCATCCTTCCTATTATACAACAATTTTAATTTTATGTTTCTTACATGCTCTATATTTACTTATTAATCAAAAAAAATATTTTCAATTAATTTATATCTTTTTCTTCTATTTAATTACTTTTTTATTACTAACAAAGTTAAATTTTGTAATCTTAAATATTTCCCTAATAATTAGTATATTTATCAATAAAAACATTAAAACTATAATAAAAACCTTAATAGGAACTATGGGGATACTATTTGCAGTGGCTTTAATAGTATTTACTCCAGGTTTCAAAAATAGATTTAAGGAGATTTATCAAGATTATAATGTAAAACCAAAAAATTTATATTATAACTCAACAAATGTCAGAAGAGCAATCCTTGATTGTTCGGTTTTAATAGCAAAAGACAATTGGTTTAAAGGCGTTGGCTTTGAAAACCTGCAAGAAAATTTAAATAACTGCTACAAATCTAACTATAATTCAAGTTTTTATAACAATCATAATTATATGACCCATAATTATTACTTTTATATTTTGCTGTCAACAGGTTTACTTGGTTTTTTATTTTACCTCTTTTATTTATTTAATATTATTAAAATAAGTTTAAAATCAAATTTATTCTTGTTTAAGATTTTTGTGTTTAATACTCTAATTATTTGTCTTATAGAAGATTATTTCTACAGACAATATGGAATTGTTTATTTTAATGTAATGCTAATGATTTTTATAAATTATATCGAATTTATAAAATTAAACAAATCTTCTGACGAAAAATTTTAAATACGACAAACAATACTCCAAATAACAACGGATATTCGACATTGTTTGATGTTTTAATTGAAGTTGAAGCGTATCTTTTAAAACTTTTGTAGTATTATTACTTACACCTTCGTTAAGCATTTGTGCGGTAATTTGATTTATAAAACTTGGTTTTATATTGTTTTTTGACCTTAAAAAAAAATCATAATCACCAACTATTTTGTAATTCACATCAAAATAGCCATTGCTTATGAATAACTCTCTATGATGAAATGATCCTACATGAGCAACTGTCATATACCGGTTCATCTGAAAAACATTATATGCTTTGCCAATAACTTTTAGTACCTTTCCGTTTTTATCAATATACTCAACCTTACTACAAATATAATTTATTCCAGGGTTTTGTTGTATTTCATAGGCATAATTTTCCAAAGCATCGGGATAGTAGGTGTCGTCTGAACCTAAAAAAGCAATCCAAGATGAATTTGATAGTTGAACTCCTTTGTTCCAAGCATCGTAAATTCCAGCATCTTTTTCTGAAATCCATATTAGCGGAATATTTTTTTCTGAAAATTTTCTTTCAAATTCTTTGACAATTGAAACTGTTTTATCTATTGATAATCCATCGATAATAATAACCTCAAATTCGTTATAGGTTTGTATAAGCAAAGAGTTTAAGGCTTTTGCTAATGTTTTTTCTGAATTATAGGTGGCAATAATTACGGATAAATTTGTTATCATTTTATGCTTTTTTAATGATTTTATAAAATAAAGACTTATTTACTTTAAATAAAAATAATTTTATAAAATATTTTAAAATTGGCTTGAATAATAAATTGGTTCTGTGTAAAAAGATAACCGTTGGCAATTTTTTGTCAAAATCAGGAAAAACAATTGGGAGTTTTAAAAAACTGAAGTTTTCATGATAAAAGCGTTCTTCTCCATATTGTGAAATATCTCTATAATAATTTAACTTGTGTTTTTTTGAAACTATTCCTAAAAGTGATTGATCATGCCGATGATCGATAAAATCATTAAAATTAATTTCACCTTCATAAGAATCTCGTATTAGGTCATAATTTTCACATAATGATAGCCATTCGTTGATAAAATTTACTCCCTCTTTACTTTTCCTGATTACTATATAACCAGCACATGGTTGTAAAGCCTTGTGATAAAGGTCGTTGTTTATATTTAAATACTCAAAAACAAATTTCCGTGTCCATTCTTTCGAGCAAAAGGGCGTAAATGACAAAAATATGTTTAAATCCTTTTGCTCCATTTCATTAATAATATGCCTAACATTTTTGATAAAAATAGAACCTGAATCAGAATAAATTAAAAAATCTCCTTCCTTCAAATTTTTGAGTGTTTCATTTATAAAATAAGGTTTCCATAACCACAAGCCTGAACCTCTCGGGCTGTCTAAAGTCGTTTTATTCTTGCTATAAAATTCTTTATCAATATTTTCTGGATTGTATGCTATTGTTTTATCTACTTTACCAATATATTTAGCAAAAAAGCTATTTGTTTTTTGTGCAAACTTAAATTTTTCGTTTGCAAAATTTATGTGCGTTATCATCTTCCTATTTTATAATTATATGACTTCCTGATCCAAATAAGAATTATTAACATCAATAGTGTTTTTATAATAATGAAGTAATAAATATTTAGATTGTTTAAAAAAATCATAATTATTGAAATCATCAGGAGTATATTGGCTAAAATGTAAGCATTAATCTGTTGTTTTAAATGCCCAATACCATTAAGTATATTGACATAAATAGCTGTCCAAATATTAAAAATAGTATATATACTTAGTAGTAACATCTGCTTTTTATCTACTTTAAATTCTGATCCTATCCAAAATTTAAAAATCTCATCAGTATAGATGTTTATAATAATAATTAAAACTATAACAGGGATTAACAGTAACTGAAGTCTCTTATGGATTGTTTTAATCCAGTGTATATCATTTCTGGCAAAAGCATCTGCACTTGAATTCCACAATTGTATAAGAATGATGCTAAAAATAGTGGTTATATAAAAGAAAACCTTATTTAAAATTGTATAGGAGGCTACATCATTCATGGAATAAATATAACCAATAATAATTGCATCTGAACTAAATAAAAGTATGGTTAAAAACTGTACTAAAGCAAAACTCTTACTTTGATACACAATATAGGTATAGAATCTATTAAGTTGTCCTTTAGGTAGGGTAAACTTTAACCAACTGTTGTGCTTCCACAAATGAAAACCTAATAATACATTACATAAAAAAAGTGTTACATTATATGATATAACTATAGAAATTAGTAAATTGTTTATTTTCATAAGTTTAAAAACAAGTAATAAACCAACAAAAGATAAAGATTGAAATAGACTATAAACTGATATTAAATAACTTTTTTGTAATGCATTTGCAATTGAATTAAAAACACTTAGAACAATGTTTATTAAAAAAAACACACCAGTTATTATCCAAAATAAAAATATCTCTTTAGGCAAATTATTAATCTCTTTTTTAAAGAGTAAAGTAAAAAACAACAATACTATTAGCAAAGTTAATGCTAAATATATTAATAGTAAAAAAGTAACAGATATAATCTGATTTGTCTTTTGTCTTTTGTTTTTTGTTATGTTTGTAATTATTAAATTTCGTAGCGTATTTCCTAAACCAAAATCTAGAATCATTGCATTTGTGATTATAACAAATGAAATTTCCCAAAATCCAAAATAGTACTCTTTTAGCAGATTATAAAGAATTGGTATTGATAAAAAATTCAATATAAATACACCTCCCTTAATAGTTAAGTTCAACACAGTGTTTTTCAAAAAAGCACCATTTCTTTTACCAAGTTTAATTGTATTATAGGTTTTTAACAATTTTTAACAATTTAAGTTTAAATTCAAATACGGAGTTAAAATATTTAAAAAACCTTTTAGATTTGTTTAATAATTTAACAGCTGCCCTGAGTCTATTAACTTTATTATAAATCTTTATCAATTTCTGATTTTAAAAGACAATTCTAAACCGTGTTGAGAATGAATTTTTAGACAACTCAAAAAGTAATTGACAAACTTTATTTTTATAATAAAAATATAAAATTTTTGCAAAGGTATATTTATTTTTCACTAAGTTATCAAGAAAAAAGAATTTAATTATGCAAAAAAAACTTCATCATTTATCCCTATTTTATAAATTTAAATGCCAATAAAAACATTTTCTTTCTTTTTTTAGTATCTATTATCTTTATTTTATATAATTTTGAAAATTAATAAACCTATTAAGATGAAAGAT
This sequence comes from Flavobacterium psychrophilum, assembly GCA_020720185.1. Lineage (GTDB taxonomy): Bacteria > Bacteroidota > Bacteroidia > Flavobacteriales > Flavobacteriaceae > Flavobacterium > Flavobacterium psychrophilum_O. The sequence goes on from DYPB01000016.1 coordinate 13,829, forward strand.
TGATGGCGGAATTTTTATTTAACAATGAAATGATTCGTGATTTTCTTTTATTCTGTTTCTTTCATTAGAATCATCTTCCAATAAATAAAATAATCAGATGAAAATAAATTCGTTACAAGTAGAAATTGACGGTATTGACAAAGAAATTCTTCGAGATTTAATGAATGACGCCCGAAAACCTGTTTTGCAAATTGCAAATAAAGTTGGAATATCTGGTGCGGCTATCCATCAACGGTTGCGAAAATTAGAAAATTTGGGAGTAATTTCTGGCTCAAAATTTACGGTAAACAATAAAGTTTTAGGATACAGCACCGTTGCTTTTGTTGGTATTTATTTAGAGAAAGCTGCATTAAATTTTGATGCTGTTGCGGCACTAAAAAAAATACCAGAAGTGCTCGAATGCCATTATACTACTGGAAATTGGAGTATCTTAATAAAAATAATTTGTAAGGACAATGGACACTTAATGCACTTGTTAAATACAAAGATACAAGCCATTGATGGGGTTTCTCGAACAGAAACCTTTATTTCGTTAGAACAACAAATTGACAGACAAATTCAAGTATAATAAACAAATAAGGTATGCCTAAAAACATTTTCAATCTGTTTTTCCCTAAAACTTGTGGCGGTTGTAATGCGTTTTTATTGCAAAATGAAACTGTAATTTGTAGCAGTTGTCGACACGAAATTCCGCAAACAAACCACCATCTTAATTCAAATAACGAAATTTTCAATCGTTTTTATGGTAGAATTCCCATTGAAACTGCTTTGTCCTTAATGTATTTTACAAAAAATGGACGAGTTCGTCAATTAATTCATCATTTAAAATACAATGGTCGTCAAGAAATTGGAACAGAAATTGCCAATTGGTTTGCAGCCGATTTACAATCATTAGAAACGCTAAAAACAATTGACGAGATTATTCCAGTACCTTTGCATAAAAAAAAATTAAGAGAAAGAGGTTATAATCAAATACATTCTTTTGGCGAAACACTAGCCGATAATTTGAACATTCCGTTTAATAAAAATATTTTAGTCCGTAATATTTATAGTAAAAGTCAATCAAAAAAGAATTTTATGGATAGAAATAGTAACAATACTACCGTTTTTGATGTTATCTTTGACCACAAAAATTATAACAAACATTTTTTACTAATAGACGATGTATTTACAACAGGAATAACGATTGAACAGTGTGCCAGAGCATTATTAAAAATTCCGAATACAAAGATTAGTGTACTAACACTTGCAAAAACACACTCATAAACCATAAAAAAAATGAATCAGAAACCCGATTTAAAATTAATTTTTTGCCTAATTGTTGTAGCAGTCGTTTGGGGAACCACCTATCTTGGTATCAGAGTTGCGGTACAAACCGTTCCGCCATGGTTTATCACTTCTATTAGACAAACCATTGCCGCAGCTATAGTTTTAATAATATTATTGTACAAAAAACAACTCTCTTGGATTGGTTGGAAAAATTTAAAATACCAATTAATTCCTTCAGTTTTGATGCTCGTTTTTGCCAACGGTTTTACAACAATTGCCGAACAATCGCTGCCCTCTGGATTAACCTCAATATTAAGTGCCCTATCTCCAGTAGTTGTTTTTGCGGCAAGTATTATTTTTGGATTACAAAAAGCAAGTTTTAGAGGATTTATAGGAGTCTTAATTGGTTTTATAGGCGTTTTATTTATCTTCAGAGAAGGTTTGGGAGATATTTTAGACCCTAATTACAAAACAGGTGTACTTTATTTAAGTATAGCCATTATGAGCTGGTCGATAGGTTCTGTTTATACCAAAACACACATCCACAAATCTAACAATATAGCACTCAATTTGTTTTATCAATTTTCGATAGCGGCTATAATCCAACTGCTATTAGCCTTAATATTCTCATCGGATACCGATGTTAATAAATGGAGTTTAAATAGCGTTTTAGCAATAATTTATTTAGCTATTTTTGGGTCGGTAATTGCCTTTTTTTGCTTTCATTATGCCATCAAAAAAGTTACAGCCCTGCAAGTATCGGTGCTAAAGTATGTCAATACCATAATTGCCGTTTTTTTAGGATGGTTATTATTAGACGAAATTATTACCTCCGATTTTATAATAGCAACCCTACTAATTATGGCAGGAGTTTTTATCATTAATTATAAAAAAAAGAAAACTAAAATATAGCTCGAGGCTATTGACTGATTAAACCCAAATTATCACTTCTAAAAACCTAATCAAATTAAATAAGTAGTTCACCTAATTGAGTTTGCAATAAAGAAAAAATTAATAATTCAGGAACAGTTAATAGTAATTTTGTACTTGACGATGGCATTGTTATCATTAACAATGGCATTGTTACACTTAACGGAGGGGTTGTTGTCCTTAACAATGGCATTGTTACACTTAACGAAGGGGTTGTTACACTTAACGGTGGCTATGTTATCCTTAACAATGGCATTGTTACGCTTAACGGAGGGGTTGTTATCATTAACAATGGCTATGTTACACTTAACGGTGGCTATGTTATCCTTAACAATGGCATTGTTACGCTTAACGGAGGGGTTGTTATCCTTAACAATGGCTATGTTACACTTAACGGAGGCTATGTTATCCTTAACAATGGCATTGTTAAATTAAAACCGCTACACCTAATATCTCATTTTTTACTTTAAAACTCTAAAAACCTAAAATTTTCAATAAAAAATGTACTGCTGCTAATAGTTTTAAAGTTTTATCTTATCTTTGAGGTTCAGAAATAATTTGAAATACAACAAATAATTTAGCCCAATAGACTAATGATTTTGTCTTATTTTATAGAAAGTATTAAACAATATTAATTTTTTTATGAACTCACTATCAACCAGAATAAACAAATTAGAAACCTCACAAACCCTTGCTATGGCTGCCTTGGCAAGAGAATTGAAAGCACAAGGCAAAGATATTATTAGTTTGAGCCTTGGCGAACCCGACTTTTATACTCCTGATTTTATAAAAGAGGCAGCAAAAAAAGCTATCGACGAAAATTATAGCACTTACACCCCTGTTGATGGCTATTTAGAACTAAAACAAGCCATTTGCAGAAAATTTAAAAGGGATAATCAATTAGAATACAAACCTTCTCAAATTGTAGTATCAACTGGTGCAAAACAAGCATTATACAATATTGCACAAGTGATGTTAAATGATGGTGATGAAGTAATTTTGCCTGCTCCGTTTTGGGTTTCCTATTTTGAGATTATCAAATTATCAGGCGGAATACCTGTTGAGGTACCAACAACAATAGAAAGTAATTTTAAAATTACACCCTCTCAATTAGAAGCAGCCATTACTCCGAGAACAAAAATGATGTGGTTTAGTTCTCCTTGTAATCCAAGTGGTTCGGTTTATGATAAAGAAGAATTAACCGCATTAGTAACCATTTTAAAAAAACATCCAAATATATTTGTGGTTTCAGATGAAATATATGAACACATTAATTTTTCAGGTACTTTTTGTAGTATTGCCACAATTGACGGAATGTTAGACCGAACGATAACTGTAAATGGTGTTGCAAAAGCATTTGCGATGACAGGTTGGAGAATTGGTTATATGGCTGCCCCCGAATTTATAGCCGCGGCTTGTACAAAAATGCAAGGACAAGTAACCAGCGGTGCTAACAGTATTGCACAACGAGCAACCATCGTTGCTGTTGATGCTAATCCAGAAGTGCTACAACCAATGGTGATAGAATTTAAAAAAAGACGGGATTTGGTAGTGCAACTAATGCAGGAAATTCCGAATATTAAAACCAATACTCCAGATGGAGCTTTTTATGTTTTTCCAGATGTTTCATGGTTTTTTGGTAAAACATTACAAGGCAAATTAATCAATAATGCCCTCGATTTATCGATGCACTTATTAGCAGAAGCCAATGTTGCAACGGTTACTGGCGAGGCTTTTGGTAACCCAAATTGTATTCGATTGTCTTATGCTACAAGTCAAGATTTATTGATTGAAGCTATCAAAAGAATTAGAAATTGTTTAGAAAAACAATAGATTTCTATTTCACAAAAAAACTTTATTATGTCGTTTTCATTAATACAAAAATATAATGTTCCAGGTCCAAGATATACCAGTTATCCTACAGTTCCGTACTGGAAAGAAACTGTTTTTACTTATGAAGATTGGATAGAAACGCTTAAAAAATCATTTGCAGAAAGCAACACTTCTGAAGGGATTAGTTTGTATATTCATCTTCCGTTTTGTGAAAGTTTATGCACTTTTTGTGGTTGTAACAAACGAATTACAAAGAATCATTCAGTCGAAAACCCATATGTGGAAGCTCTTTTAAAAGAATGGGATTTGTACTGTTCTATTTTAGACGAAAAACCAATTATTAAAGAAATTCACCTTGGTGGAGGAACTCCTACCTTTTTTTCTATAAAAAATCTCGAATATTTAATTACTAATATCATTGCTAAAGCTACTAAAGCCGATGGTTTTGAATTTAGTTTTGAAGGTCATCCGAACAATACTACTAAAGAACATTTACAATCATTATACAATTTAGGCTTTCGCAGGGTTAGTTTTGGAGTACAAGATTATTCAGGAAAAGTGCAAAAAGCCATTCATAGAATCCAACCTTTTGAAAATGTACAACAAGTTAGCCTTTGGGCAAAAGATATCGGATATACATCTATTGGACACGATTTAATTTTTGGGCTACCTTTTCAAGAGCTTGAAGATGTGATAGATACAATAGAAAAAACAAAATTATTGCAACCTGATCGTTTGGCTTTTTATAGTTATGCCCATGTGCCGTGGATAAAAGGAAATGGACAACGAGGGTTTAAAGACAAAGATATTCCGGAGGATGAAACCAAACGGATTTTATATGAAGAAGGTAAAAAATTATTACTGAAAAATGGTTACTACGAAATAGGAATGGATCATTTTGCTTTAAAAACAGATTCTTTATCAAAAGCATTTGATGACAAAAAACTACATCGCAATTTTATGGGATACAGCTCCTCTAAAACCCAACTAATGATAGGTTTGGGAGTTTCATCAATTAGTGATAGTTGGTACAGTTTTGCTCAAAATTTAAAAACAATAGAAGAGTATTATCAGGCTTTAGAATCTAATAAATTACCTATTTATAGAGGTCATTTATTAACAAATGAAGATTTAATTATTCGCAGACATATTTTAAATTTAATGTGTCATTTTGAAACTTCGTGGGACAATAAAGAGAATTATTTTAACGAAATTCCAAGTATTTTAGTTGAGTTAGAAGAAATGCAAACAGATGGATTGCTTGAAATAAGCAAAAAAAAGATACAAGTTACGGAAGCAGGTAAACCTTTTGTTCGAAATATTTGTATGGCATTTGATTTAATGCTAAAACGAAAAGCACCTGATACTAAATTATTTTCGATGACAATTTAAAAAAAATCTTATATTTGCCAAATGAAAAAACGGTTACATTTATTTATAATTATACTAACGCTTGGTTTCTTACTGTTGCCAAATTTAGGTTATAGTTGTGGAACTAAATCCAAAAGTAACTGTTGTAGTAAAAATGAAACTTCAAAAAAAGTTTCAAAAAACTGTTGTAGCACGAAAAAATCTAAAGATAATAAAGATAATTGTAACGGAAAGTGCGGACATTGTAATTGTACAAATTCAACCACGGATTTAACTTTTTTTATTGAAAAAGAAATAGAATTTAAGGATACCGTTTTTTATTTATCTATAAAAAAACCATTCTTTTTTTACTCACAAGGCTTTATTTCTAAAGGCTTTGTAATTGTTTGGACTCCTCCAAAGATAAAATAATTTTAATTATCGACAGCCATAGAACTGTCTTGTTTTAAAGTAGAATCCTTACTTTAAACAAATTATTTATTCAAAAATACATTAAACAAAAATTAAAAAAATGAAACTAATATCAAAAATATTGGTAGCAACTGCTATGTTGTTATCAATAAACACTATAAATGCACAAATTGTTAAAGCAGAGATAATTGCCACAGGATTAACCTGTTCTATGTGTTCAAAATCAATTCATAAACAATTAACAAAACTACCAGAAATTGAAAAAATTGAAGTCGATTTGAACAATAATTCCTTTATAGTTTTATTAAAAAAAGGAAATAAAATAACTCCTCGTATACTGAAAGAAAGTATTGAAAATGCTGGATTTTTTGTAGGAGAAATGTTTATTTGGTTTGAGAATGAAGTTGTTCCGAGCAATTACATCCTTTTAGAGAATAATAAAACATCCAAATACAAAATATTAGACAAAGGTTATACAAATTCAAAAGAATATAAAAAAAACAAGAAAATATATTCCAAAACTGCTACATATCTTACTGAAAATGAAAACAATTATCATTTAATTACTGCCAAATGAAAAAGTTAATATTCCTATTTGTAGTAGCAATCTCTTATCAAATTAATGCACAAGAATTGTTCGTAATGACAGAACCTGCTAGTAATATGGCTGCGGGTTCTGTTGGGGTTAGATTAGCAAATTCGTTAATGAAAGAACAAGAAAATTCGGTATATGATTACCATTTAATTCCAGAATTTATGTGGGGTGTGAGTAAAAAATTAATGCTTCATACCTCAGTTTTTTTGAGCGATAGAAGTAATAGTTTAGTTGCAGAAGGCGGTAGTATTTATGGAAAGTATCGTTTCTTATCAGTAGATGATTCTCACAGTCATTTTAGAATGGCTGGCTATGCACGATATAGTTTTAATAATGCAACGATTCATCAAGATGAAATTAATTTGATAGGACATAATTCTGGTTATCAGATAGGAATTGTAGCCACACAACTCATTCATAAAGTGGCAATTAGCGGTAATTTAAGCTATCTTAATGCTATTGATAACTTGAATAATAATTCATTTCCTGATAATCAAAGTAATAAAGCAATAAATTATTCGCTATCGTTTGGAAAATTGATGTATCCTAAAAAATACACTACTTTTAAACAAACAAATATTAATGTAATGCTAGAAATTGAAGGACAACAATTGATTGATGACAATAAATATTTTTTAGACATTGCTCCTTCTATTCAACTGATAATCAATAGTCAAGCAAGAATAGATTTTGCATACCTCAAACAATTATATTCAAATATGGAACGAACAGCACCAAACGGAGTTTATATAAAATTTGAATACACTTTCTTTGATTTGAAAAAATAATATTATTAAGATTAATATTTAAAAATCTTTTAGTAGTTTTACATTCTTTAAAAAACACTTGATAGATTATGAACAACTTTGACTGGAGACAACTTTTTAACCCTGAATTTTATATTTTATTACAATTTAATGGTGTAAGAATTGGGCTTTTTGTAGTATTATTCATCGTTTTTGCAGAAACTGGTTTACTGGCAGGATTTTTCTTGCCAGGAGACAGTTTGCTTTTTTTATGTGGCATTTATAGCGAATTATTGATGCAAGAATTCTCTGCAGGAAGCGATTTTTTGAATGTATTAGTATTAGCATTAATACTTGCTGCAATGGGAATTTTAGGCAATACCGTAGGATATTGGGTAGGTTTAAAAAGTGGGAATTATTTATATAAAAAAGAAGATAATTTTTTATATAAGAAAAATTATTTATATCAATCCAAAGCTTTTTTTGATAAATATGGAACAAAAGCTATTGTGTTTGCAAGATTTTTACCAATTTTGAGAACTTTTGCTCCTGTTGTAGCTGGAATTGTAAGGATGGATAAAAAACAATTTATGCTTTATAATATTATTGGTTCACTAATGTGGTCTGTAGTAATGATTTTTGCTGGACATTATTTACACAAAATATTTTTAAATCAATTTGGTATTGATTTAAAACATTATATTGAATTTATTGTTATTGGAATCATTATAATTTCGACATTTCCTGTGCTATTAAAATTTGCTAAAAAACCAAAGAAGAAACATTAATTTATTCTAAAATATAAGACAAATTTTCTTCAATTTCTGGGCTAATATAATTTTCGTCTAATAAAGAATCCGACAATATTTTTTTGTTTTCTTGTAAGATTAATATTTTTTCTTCGACCGTGTTTTTTGTAATAAAACGAATCACACTTACTTTGTTTTTTTGCCCTATTCGATGTGCTCTGCTGATACCTTGCTTTTCTGAAAATGGGTTCCACCAAGGATCTAAAAAAAACACAAACGAAGCTCTTGTTATATTAAGTCCAACTCCACCTGCTTTTAGAGATATGAAAAAAAGTAATGGTTTTTCTTGATTTTGAAATCTATTTACTGCAATTTCTCTGTCTTTCATCGAAGTTTCCCCGGTTAATTGGCAATAATCAATCTTGTTTTCCTCACACCATTTTATATAAAAATCCAAATTGGCAACAAACGAACTAAAAACAATAGTTTTCTGATTGGTTTTCAATAAATTTTCTAAATAATTCGTTACCGCAATGTATTTTCCAGAATCCATTTCAGATTTTTTATCAATCATTTTTGGATGATTACTCAACTGACGCAACCGCATTAATGAATTGATAATGCTTAATTTATCAATCAAAACCCCTTCGGTTTTTAAAATATAATTTCTAATTTTTGATTTCTCCTCTTCATATAATTTTTCCTGATCGGGTTCCATATTGCAATAAAAAATTTGCTCCGTCAATTCGGGTAAATCTTTCAAAACCTGTTCTTTAGTTCTACGCAAAATAAACGGTTGAACAATTTTCTTTAATTCATTTAAGGCAGTTTCATCCTGCTTTTTCTGAATAGGAATTTTATAATTATCCGTAAAAAATTTAAAACTTCCTAAAATATTTGGGTTTATAAACTCCATTTGCGACCATAAATCATCTAACGAATTTTCTATCGGCGTGCCACTCAACGAGATTTTATGAATGGCTTTAATGCTGCTAATTGCCTTAAAAACTTTAGAATTTTTATTTTTTATATATTGGCTTTCGTCTAAAATTAAATACCTGAAATTATATTTTTCAAACACCGAAATATCTCGAGAAATAATACTGTAAGTGGTGAAAATCAAATCATATTTATCTAATTTTTTGATTAACAATTTTCTATCATTGCCAATAAATTGAATTTTATGAAAATGTGGAGCAAACTTCCGCACTTCGTTATTCCAATTAAAAACTAACGATGAAGGTAATATAATTAAAGCTTTTAGAGGTTCTTTTTCGTTTACATTTGTTGCTAATTGTTCTTTAACCGCAACCAAAGTTGCCAAAACCTGCAAGGTTTTCCCTAATCCCATATCGTCCGCTAAACAAGCCCCAAGTTGATTGTTATAATGATCTAACAACCATTTTACGCCCTCTTCTTGATACGGTCGAAGTGTGGCTTTTAACAAATTTGAAGGTTTGTATTCAATAACCGCAGCTGGATTGTTTTCAATATTAAAGTCTGAAAAATTGTCTAAAACTGCAAAATTACTTTTCGGCAATTTCAAAACACCGTTTTCATTTGTGGCTAATTTTACTAACGGAGCATAGGTTTTAAACCAAGCCAACGGAATAAGAAAAATGCTGCCATCGGGCAAAGTAAAAATTCTATTTTTGTTTTTAATATTTGATATAATATCGGTAAAATTAAATTGAAAATCACCACAAAAAACAGTCATTTTTACATCAAACCAGTCATTTTTTAAATCGTTTGTTTGATAAATTGTAGCCGTATGAGCAATTATTTTTTTACCGTCTATTTTTAAATTTGAAATCGAAAAACCTAATTGTTCAAAAACCTCTCGATTGTTTATTAGCCATTGAATATTTTGATACGCATCGGTTTTCTCATCTATAATTTGTTTGAAAAATCCATTTTCTGTTTTTTGAAAACCATTTTCAAGTAATTTGTTTTCAAAATTAATTTCGTTTTCATTTCTTTTGTATTGAATAACTTTAATATGCTCCAAATTACTCAAATCAATTTTAGAATGTATATTTTTTGATTTTGAGTAATCAAAATTATAACCATCATAATCAAAAATTAAATTGATATAATAAATTCTTTTAAAAAAATCATATTCCGTAGTTATGTTGCAATTTTTTATTGTCTTTTTTTGAATTACTTCAAACCCAATAGCTTCTATATCAACTTTTTTTACAATATCTTTAATAAATTTTTCAAAAAATTCAGGAATGGTTTTTGTTGGAATTTCGATTGTTTTTTTCTTCAAAAAAGGTGTTATTTTTTTGGCATTTATCTGCCCAACAGGGCACAATTTTGTATCAATTACAATCCAACAAGGGTCATCTAAAATTAATTCAATTTGATGATTTACAGGTTCATAAATGATTTGGTTTTCTTTCAGAAATAAAGAATATGAAATGCCATTTTCGTTTTTTTCAAACTTTAAGTGTGGTTCTAAAACACTATTTTGAATAGCAATTTGATAGTTATAAAAGTCTTTATTATTTGATAAATTTAATGAAATAGGAAAATTATTCTCGGTAATTAGCTTTAAAAAAAGTTCTAAATTTGTCTTTATATAATCATTAATTCCAAAAACTATTTTATTGTCGGTCAGCAAATCATCAATATTTTTGGCTGATTTTATGTTTTTTGAAAATTTCTTAAAGAGTGATTCGGATTTCAAATCATCACAAATTTTCAATGCTTTTTTTATGTTATCATCAAGATTTTCAAAATTAATTCCATAACCACTTATAACTTCTTTTGTTGCTTTTTTATCAACATAAGTTATTGGCTCTGCGTTATTTAAAACATAAGAAACTGGAAGATAGGCGTTTAATTTTTTGTTGAACAATAAATCAAAACAAAACTGAAAGGAATTTGAATCTGCCACAAGTTAATATTTATAGCAAACAGGAATTATTTCACCTTTGGCAAGACAATATTTTTCAACCAATTTTGCCTCTATTTTTGTGGTATAATCTTCCTCAACAACTGTAAAACCAATACTTCTAAGCTTGTCAAAATAATCTCGTCCATAAATACGAACATGGTCGTATTGTCCAAAAATTTTGGCCCTTTCTTTTTGATTAGTTATAGAATCGTCTGCAAAAGTTGTTGCTCTATTTAAATCTTGTGGAATTTGCAAAATAGCCATTCCACCTTTTTTTAACACCCGAAAAAGTTCTTGCATTGCCTTGGTATCATCAGGAATATGTTCTAAAACATGGTTGCAAAAAATTATATCATACTCATTATCAGCAAACGGCAGGTTGCAAATATCTGCTTTTATATCTGCCAATGGTGATAATAAATCGGTTGTTGTATAGTCTAAATTTTGTTGTTTTTGAAACATTTTATAAAATGCCTGTTCGGGTGCAAAATGCAATACTTTTAAATTGTTTTTTGAAGTAAAAAAATTAGTTTCGCTTTTCAAATACAACCATAATAATCGGTGTCTTTCTAAAGATAAAGTGCTTGGCGACAAAACATTAGATCGTTGATTTCCGTAACCATAGGGTAAAAAGGAACTAAATTTTTTTCCGTCAATTGGATCAATAAATTTATCTCCTTTCAATACAAAGGCTACTATTGGTCGCACCACAAAACTCAACCGAATTAAAATAGGTCGAGGGATGGTGTTGAGGATGAGTTTGAATATTTTTTTCATAAATGCTAAATAATTCCAATTTTATTATTTTGTATATAACTGTATTCAAACATATCCGAATTTACAACATCTACTTTAAAAATGTTTCCATACTTTTCATTAAGGATTTTTTTAAATGTTTTTAAATCATTGATTTGATTTTTGAGTGCTAAAAACATAAATAATATTAATTATTTTATTATAAAATAATGATTTTGAAGCATTTGATTTTTAAACAATCCTAATACTTCATTTATGGATTCGAATGTTTTAAATAAAATTTCAGCAGTTTCCTTTTTATTTGTGTCAAATAAATAAACTTTTTGGTCTTTAAATTCAATTAAATAATATTCATCGTTGATAAAATCTAATGCGTCAACAGTATGTTCTTTTTTATTTATCTTATCAAAATCATAACATTTTCTTTCGCAATTTGTTAAAAATTGAATTGAACTTGAATGCGTTTTATGTGCAGTATTTACGCTTAATTTCTTTAAAGACTTTCTATCAAGGTAAGTATCTAAAATTTGGATTACATTATCATTTATCATCTTCAATTTCTCTTAATTTGTACGATGCTTCAGATATTGAAGAGTATATTTTGCTTAAAGTTCCATTTACATTAACAATCTTCGATGTCAACCCATTCTCATTTTTCTCTGCAAAATAAAAATTTGTTGAATCTTCATATTTATATTTTTTGGTATAAGCTTCTAAAGCCTCTATAAAATATGGGCTGTGTGAAGTTAAAACCATTGGAATGGCAAACTCTTTTGACAAAATCACCAATATTTCAGCAAATTTTACTTGCCATGTTGGGTGCAAATGCACTTCAGGTTCGTCTATAATTAATAAAGTGTTTGAGTTTAATTGATTTTTTTCTAATAATAATTGAATTGCACCAAAAGTTTTAATACCGGTTGCAATGTTCCTAAAATTAAAGTCAATTCCTCCTTTTTTGTATACTATTTCATTTTTGGAATTGAATAAAAATTCTCCATTGACAACTTTTGAAATTTTTTCATGAAATTTTTTTATTTGAACATTTTTATTTGAAAAAATATTTTGCTCTTTTTTAGGTTGAGTTATTTTACTATTTAAATAAATATTTTTATCTCTTAACATTATATCCTTCTCATTATAATTTTGTCTGTAATTCAAATGAACTGGTGATTCAAAAAATATTACATCTTTATAAATGGTTGTTGTTTTATCAAATCCCTCAAAAATAAAAGTTTCATCAAATGTTATTTTTTTTAAATTAAAATCATCAATTTCAAGAAAAGAAGGATTTTTATTAAATTTATTTTGAATTTGAAAATCTAATTCATTTTCAAAATAAACTTGCAATTCCAATTTTAAAACTTCAATAGAATTACTTGTAATCACACCAAGATTTATAATATCATCTGAAAACTTTTGAATTTGATTTCGAATGGATTCATTAGAATAATTTTCGTATAATTTTTTAAGTTTTTCAATATCAATGTGAAGATTTTCAGTGTTATCTAAATTTTGAAAGTTTAATGAAAATAAAGAATCTTTATTTTCTAAAAATTTTGAAATTAATTCTTTTCTTATAATTTCATCTTTATTGTTTGAACTTTTCTGTCTTAAAAGTAAACTCACAGTTTCTTTAATTTTATCAACAATATAATCAAACATTGATAATTTTAGTCTTCCCTCATCAATATTCATACCTCTTACCAAAGCATACAATATCTTCCCCACCGTACTTTTTCCAGAGTCGTTTTGACCAGCGATAAGTGTAATACCGTTTACTTCGATTTCTGCTTCTTCAATAATTCCGATATTTTGAAATCGTAATCTCATTTTATTATAATTTTTGTAAAAATAGTTAATATATTTTTAATCCGTCCAATTTTTCTCAATTTTTACTTTCCCAAATACATTTTTAAACTCATCTTCTTCATTACTTGTAATTCCGAGAACCTCATATATATAATCAAATGTTGATAAAATTTCGGGTTTACCATTTATTAATGCCACATCGTGTTCAAAATGAGCCGATGGTTTTCCGTCGGCGGTTAGAATTGTCCAACCGTCTTTGAGTTGTCTGATATTTCGAGATTTCATATTTATCATTGGCTCAATTGCTACGACCATTCCTTCCTGAAACATCTTACCCCTTCCTTTTTTTCCGTAATTTGGCATTTCTGGTTCTTCGTGCATTTTTGTTCCTAAACCGTGCCCGCAAAGCTCTCTAACCACACCATATCCGTGGTTTTCGCAATGTTTTTGTATGGCATTTCCTACATCCTCAACTCTATTTCCTGCTTTAAATTCACGAATACCAATATATAGACTTTCTTTGGTAATTTGTAGTAATTTTTTAGTTTCTGCTGCAACTTCTCCTATTTCAAATGAATAAGCATGATCGCCGTGATAACCATTTTTATATGCCCCGCAATCTACCGAAATTACATCGCCGCTTTCTAATGGAATATCGTTAGGAATTCCATGAACCACTTGTGCATTTGGACTAACACACAATGAATTAGGAAAACCATAGAGTCCTAAAAAACTTGGAACAGCTCCGTGGTCTTTTAAAAATTCAAAGGCTCGTTTGTCTAAATATTTTGTGGTAACACCAACGCCAATTTCGCTGGCAATCATTCCCAATGTTTTTGAGACCAACAAAGCACTTTCTCGCATTAATTCTATCTGTTCACGGGTTTTTGGGATAATCATTCTGTAATTTTAAGTTCGCAAAAATAGTTATTTTTTTCAAAATTCAGTTGAGAATTACTAACATTTTTATATATCAATAGAAGTTAACAAATGTTCGCTTGACCAAAATATTTAGACTGAGATTTATAGACTTTTAATTGGTGAATTTGTAGTAAGACTAATTCGTAATTTAGAGTTCAAGAAAACTTAGACTATAAAAACAAATAATTATTTAGGGTTATATTATTATTTTTCGCTTAAAAACAATTAATTTCGCTTCGAATAAATAATACTTAAAATGGCAGGAAATTCTATAAAAGAAACCCCGTTAATGAAACAATATAACGAGATAAAATGCAAGTATCCAGATGCTTGCTTGCTTTTTCGTGTGGGCGATTTTTATGAAACCTTTGGTGAAGATGCCGTTAGAGCCTCAAAAATATTAGGAATAACTTTAACCAAAAGAGGGAACGGTTCTGAAACCGAAACGGCTTTGGCTGGTTTTCCGCACCATTCTATCAATACTTATTTACCAAAATTAGTAAAAGCAGGGTTGCGGGTGGCTATTTGCGACCAATTAGAAGACCCAAAACTGACCAAAACAATCGTTAAAAGAGGGGTTACAGAATTAGTTACACCTGGTGTATCAATGAACGATGAGATTTTAAATTCTAAATCAAATAATTTTTTGGCTGCTATTTATTTTGGTAAAAAAAATATTGGCATTTCTTTTTTAGATATTTCCACAGGCGAATTTCTTACTTCGCAAGGGAACGAGGAATATATTGATAAATTGTTGCAAAATTTTCAGCCCAGCGAAATCTTAATTCCGAAAGACAATAAGGCAGATTTTAAAGCCTCTTTTGGAGAAAATTTCCATAATTTTTATCTCGAAGGTTGGATTTTTAAAGAAGATTATGCTATTGAAACGCTTACCAATCATTTTGAAACTAATTCCTTAAAAGGTTTTGGAATTGAAGATTTGCAAGAAGGAATTATTGCATCTGGAGCTATCTTATATTACCTTTCAGAAACACAACACAATAAAAAACAACACATTACAAGTATTTCTCGAATTGCCGAAGATAGTTTTGTTTGGATGGATAAATTTACGATTCGCAACCTCGAATTGTATCATTCTTATAATCCAAATGCGGTTACTTTGTTAGATGTTATTGATAAAACGCTTTCGCCAATGGGTTCTCGTTTGCTCAAACGCTGGTTAGCACTTCCGTTAAAAGATATTCATAAGATAAGAAACAGGCATGAAGTAGTTTTGTATCTTAAAGATAATCAGGCAATTCATAAAAACATTCAGATACAAATTAAACAAATATCTGATTTAGAAAGATTAATTTCAAAAGTAGCCACTGGCAAAGTATCGCCAAGAGAAATTATATATTTAAAAGAATCTCTCGACGCCATAATTCCAATAAAAACGATTGCTTTACAGAGTAAAAATGAGGCACTAAAAACCATTGGTGATAGCCTGCATGCTTGCGATTTATTGAGAGAAAAAATAAAAACCACACTCAATCAAGAAGCACCCGTTGCCATTAATAAAGGAAATGCTATTGCGGTTGGGGTTAGCCCTGAATTGGATGAATTAAGAGCCATATCTACTTCGGGCAAAGAATTTTTAGAAGGAATTGAAAAAAGAGAATCAGAAAAAACAGGAATTACCTCTTTAAAGATTTCGTTTAATAATGTTTTCGGATATTATATTGAAGTTCGTAATACACACAAAGACAAAGTTCCTGCGGAATGGATTAGAAAACAGACACTTGTAAGTGCAGAACGCTATATTACCGAAGAGTTAAAGGAATATGAAAGTAAAATTCTTGGAGCAGAAGAAAAAATACAAACTATTGAAAATCAAATATTTGAACAATTAGTTTCGTGGATTGCAAGTTACATAAAACCCATACAGTTAAATGCAAATTTAATAGCACAACTGGATTGTTTATGTTCCTTTACTCAAACGGCTGTCGAAAATAATTTTGTTTGTCCAGAATTAAACGAAAATTTTGAATTAGCGATAATAAACGGGCGACATCCAGTAATAGAAAAACAATTACCAGTAGGCACACCTTATATTGCTAACGATGTTTTTTTAGACAGAGAAACCCAACAAATTATAATGATTACGGGTCCTAATATGTCAGGAAAATCGGCAATTTTAAGGCAAACCGCTTTAATAGTCTTGTTAGCACAAATGGGTAGTTTTGTTCCTGCCGAAAGTCTGAAAATGGGAATTGTTGATAAAATTTTTACACGAGTTGGAGCCTCTGATAATATATCGATGGGCGAATCGACTTTTATGGTTGAAATGAATGAAACAGCATCTATTTTGAATAATATTTCGGATAGAAGTTTAGTGTTGTTAGACGAAATAGGCAGAGGAACAAGTACTTACGACGGAATTTCCATTGCGTGGGCAATAGCCGATTTTTTGCACGAACATCCCGCAAAACCTAAAACATTATTCGCCACACATTATCACGAATTGAACGATATGACGGATATATTGCCAAGAATTCAGAATTATAATGTTTCAGTTAAAGAATTAAAAGACACCGTTTTATTCGTAAGAAAATTAGTAAAAGGGGGCTCCGAACACAGTTTTGGAATACATGTTGCTAAAATGGCAGGAATGCCCCAAACCGTAATTTTGAAAGCCCAGAAATTATTAAAAAAACTAGAAAAAAAACATGGTGGCGATGCTTTAAATGGTATTAAAGAATCAAAAGAAGAAATACAGATGAGTTTTTTTAACCTTGACGACCCATTATTAGAAGAAATAAAAGAAGAAATTTTAAGTCTTGACATCAATACACTAACCCCAATTGAAGCTATGATGAAGCTAAACGAGATAAAGAGAATGTTGGTTAGGGGTTAAAATAAATTTTAAATCAAAGATTATCAGTTGTTTAAAAAATATATAAAAATTTCACGAAAAACACTTGCAGAATAAAATTTAAGTATTAAATTTGCCCTCGCAATAACAACAAAAATATTATTGTTTTATACTGCGAAAATAGCTCAGTTGGTAGAGCGCGACCTTGCCAAGGTCGAGGTCGCGGGTTCGAGCCCCGTTTTTCGCTCAATACCAAATTAAATTTGAAATTTGTTCAAATTTAGAAAATAATGCTTGGGCGGTTTGGTTTTAATTAATTTTTTCTAAAAATTAAATCTAAACTTTTTAAGAAATA
>DYPB01000377.1 GCA_020720185.1 Flavobacterium psychrophilum
TATAACAATATTGTTCTTTATTTTCACATTCACCCCTTACATTACTCGGAGAACAAGCATTTTCAATAGGTTCTTGTTCGTCTCCGCATGAAGAAAGCAAAATCAGAAAAAATATAAATATAAAATATCTCATAATCACCTCCAATCTAAGTCAAAAAACAACTCATAAGACAATTATAAAACAAAAAGAATAAAAAATCAAATTGTCTTGAATAATTATTTAAAATAATTGAAATATTTTTTTATAATCATTGTTATTAAATAGTGAGTGTTTTTTATTTGTGAATTTTCACAAAATTAATAACTTATTTTAGGTGGTAAAAATGAATGTATTTGATTATGTTATACCAAATATACAAACAAAAGTTGCAAATCACAAATTGCGGAGTCCTTACAAATTGAAAATTTGTGAGGTGCTAAATGCAATAATAACGGAGGCGTTTTAACCCTCCGTTATTATGATACCCCATATTCTTCTTGCCGAAATTAGCTACAAAGTAGCTAATTTCGGCTCTTTAAGAGGAGTTTGGGATATTAAGGTTTTTCTTTTTTTGCAAAAAGAAACCGGATTCCTTGCAAATGCTTTGCATTTGTAAGGTGGTGAAAAACCTTAACCAAAAGAAAAACTATTATGAAAACCTGGCTTTATTAAAAATTGCAGCAGAAGAACAAAAACATGTGATTATGATTGAAAATTTAATTGAACATATTTCAAAACCTTTCAGTTGGATTGAAGATGCAGAAATGAGTAAAAAAGATCCTTATTAAAAACCTTTTCCAACATCAAACTTAAATTTTAGGCTTTTTTGTTAAACTTTTAGCACCTCACAAAACTACGTTTTGCAAGGACTCCGCTATTAGGGAACCCGCAAAATGTTTACATTTTGTGGGAACAAAAAAAGTTTAAATCTCCCCACTTCTTCTTGCCGAATTTCTCCACTTTGTGGAGAAATTCGGCTCTTTAAGAGAAGTCAAGCATTTTAAGGTTTTTCTTTTTTGCAAAAAGAAAAACCTTAACCAAAAGAAAAATTATTTTCATCATTTGTCTAACTTTTAGCTTTGATAATGCACTATTCAAACAGAATTTTTTCAACAATAAAAATATCAATAAAAAAAATTGAAGT
>DYPB01000122.1 GCA_020720185.1 Flavobacterium psychrophilum
GTAAAGGAACCATTGGGTAAAGATAAGAAAAAATTATATTTGTAAAAAAAATAATGTCAAAAGTGTCAATTGGCAAATTTTCAGAATAATCCTCATGGATACAATATACCCTATAAAACTATTGAGGTAACCCACAAATGATAATAATAGTAAATAGATGAAGAATGAATTTTACTTTCAATTAACAGTAACCAAAGAGCAAATAGATTTTGCCAATTCATTGGTGGAATATTCTATGAAAAATCACAAGGTTTCTAATATCTGGGATAGTTATATCGATAAAAAAGAAAAAACGATACAACTTCGCTTTACCGGAACGCTTGGAGAAATCATTTTCGCTGACACCTACCGGTTGGAAAGACCTTTTCGCTCCTTTGGGGCTTATGACGGACAAGATTTAGGTAAAGATTTTAAGATTAAAATTCAAGACAAAGAACAGATTTTTGACATAAAGTCTATGCAACGAAAAACGGGAATTTTTTATAGTCATTATGTGTTAAATATTCCTGCATCGCAATTGCATAAGCCAAATTCCTTGACAAATTTATATTTTTGTATTTCCTTTCACTATGAAGAAAAGAGTCTAATTGCCTCATTTTTGGGCTACGTCAATAAAACTGAAATTGAAGCAAACCAATTGGGAATACGCTACAAATCAGGGACTTTGCGTACTCGATTGGATGGCACATCGTTTCCTTTTAATGAAGACACTTACGAAATAGATTTTAAAGATATTACTTCACCCATGCTCAACGAAAATATTCAAAAAATGGAGGGTTTTAAAATGGGGAAATTAAAAGTTAAAATACAAATGTAACTGATGATAAGAAACTACTTAGGAATTGTAAAGAAATAACCTATCCATTTCTTGTTAGATACCCTGCCAAATTTTCTTTTATTCCTCAAACACTTCAAATAATCAATCATGGAAAAAATACAATATATTGTCCGAGAACCAAGTAGAGAAATAGAAAATCCTGTATTATTATTAATGCTACACGGTTATGGCAGTAACGAAGAAGATTTATTTTCTTTTGCAAACGAGCTTCCCAAAGAATTATTAATTATTAGCGCTAGAGCTCCACTGAGTATTGGTTATGGAAGCTATGCGTGGTATAACATTTATTTTAACGCAGAGCAGAGTAAATTTTCTGATATCCATCAGGCTATTCAATCACGTGAGTTAATTGCTAATTTTGTGGATGAATTAAAATCAAAATATCATTTTGATGCGGAAAAAAGTATGATCATGGGTTTTAGTCAAGGGGCTATTTTGAGCTATGCTTTGGCATTTACCTATCCGGAAAAAATCAAAAACATTCTCGCTTTGAGTGGCTATATAAATCCCGAAATGATAACAATCAGTTCAAATACTTTGACTTTACAAAAACTTGACTTTTTTTGTTCTCATGGGAGTATAGATTCTGTCATTCCGGTAGAATGGGCAAGGAAATCCATGGAACAATTAAAACAAAATGCAATTTCATACATCTATAGAGAATATCCTGCGGGACATGGTATAGATTACCAAAATTTTATTGATTTAAAAGAGTGGATTGTTGAGAAAATAAATTTTTTAAAATAGTTGCTATTTATTCAAAATTATTATTATCTTTGCCAAATAACTTTAAATATTTTATAAATGAAAAAAATTTTCCTTAAAAGTATGAGTATCACGATGAGTTTTGTGTTACTTTTTTCTCAAACCATTATGATGGCTAGTCCAAGAGTTGTTTTAGATGTTCCGGTAAGCGTAGATTTAGCTGCATTTGAATTGAATGTAGTAGAATTAAACTCTGCCATGCAAGATTTAAATGAATTAGAAGTTTATTTAGATCAAAATCAAAACGTAACCTTTGATGATTTAGAAAAATCAGGAAGTGTATTAGCCGTAGATTTAGATTCTAATTCAGTTCCTGCCGGAAACAACGGACCATTAGGAATACCATCATTCCTTTGGGGATTTGTATTAGGAGCTATTGGAATCCTTATTGTTTATCTTATTTCTGAAAAAGACATGGATGAAACTAAAAAAGCACTTTGGGGATGTGTAGCCTCCACAGCAGTATTTGCCGTATTATATTTTGTTGTATTAGGCACAACTGTAGCTACTGTTCATACTTATTAATTTATAATATTGTATATTTTAGTATTTTAACTAAAGATGTTACTTAAATGTAACATCTTTAGTTTTTTTTATAAATAATATTCTGAATTTGAATATGAAAAAAATAGTTTATTTCGCAATAATATTTATTTTAAATCTGCATCTATTCGGTCAAGATAATTACAGGTTAAAAGCTGATTTCACAATAAAAATTAAAGGGTCTGAAGGAAATAAAAATTTTACCAAAGGGAAAGTATATTATGATAAGAATTATAAACAATTAATTTATGATGTATCTTTTCCGGACGATGAAAAATGGGTATTGATTGATACTATTTTATTAAAAATGAAAAAGGGAAGTAAAATCCCTGAAAAATCTAAAATTTTATCGGTCAATAATTTTACTGTTTTTCATTTAGCATTAAATTCTGAATTGACCGATTTTGGACTAAAAAATACAGCTTATAGAATTTCAAAAATTGAAAAAAAGGGGGATTTAGTATTAACTTATTGGAATATACCTGCCAATAATCTCAAAATGGATTATATCATCATAGCCAAAAAAAATAATCAACTCTTCAGTTTAGCAATGGTTAATGAAAAAGGGGAAATTTTTAATCAACAATTTTTCAGAAATTATATAAAAATTAAAAGTTTTGAATTTCCTACAGAAGTGGTTCAAATTATATACAATCAATTGAGAAAAAAAACGTATCAAGTTTACGAATTTAAGAATATAGAGATAAATGAATTACAAAACGATCAGCTATACAAATTCAAATATAATTAACCTTAACAAAATTCAAAATTGAGAAAGATAATACTTTATTATGCAGGAATATTCATAATAATTATGAGTGCAACTGTAGTAAATGGACAGGTTTTGATAGATAATGACTTGAAAAACCTTTTTAAAGATGTTCATCAAGAAGAGGATTATTCAAAAAATTTAAAAGAATCGGAAAATGAATTTAAAATTTTGATATCAACAAGTTTTTTAATTTATAAAAAATATATTTCTTCTCAAGATACCCCTTCTTGTGTGTTTTATCCCTCTTGTTCCGTATATTCAGTAGAAGCATTTCAAAAAAAAGGAATTATTTTAGGTTGGCTTTACACATTTGACCGCCTGTCTAGATGTCATCAGCTTGTGAAAGAAAAAGATTATCCATTTGACATAGAAAAAAATCGATTTTATGATCCGTTATTTTAATATTATTTTATTTACGCTCATTTCATTAAAGAGTTTTAGTCAAGAAGAGGATCTTTACTCTTATGATAATTCTTTGAAATTTGCAAGATATTTGAATGCAAGTAACCAACAAGAATTTGCATCGCAAGAATATGAAAGATTAAATTATCTATTTCCCAATGATTCTGTTGTAGTAAAAGAATTAATTACTACTTACAGATTGGATAAAAAATGTAATATGCTCAATAAATCATTTTCGTTATTGACTAAGGAGAATGAATTTTCAGATTTACCTCAATTTCAAAAAGAGTATTTGAATTTTTCTTTAACTTGTCATTCCTTTGATGAGTCTTATTATGAATCTGTTGCGAAATTAAAAGAAAATGAAAAAAGATATTATATTTTAAGTAGTTATTGGATGCTGAATGATTATAAGAAAGTGCTTGATTTTACTAAATCTCATCATTTAGAATCAGAAAATTATGAAAGTAAATTATTCATTTTGAGTGAAAATTTTCAACAAGTAAAATATAAAAATCCAACCGTAGCTTTACTGATGTCCACCATCGTACCTGGAAGTGGAAAAGCATATACCAAAAATTGGAATGACGCTATTATTGCATTTATATTCGTAGGGTCAAATGCTTATCTTTCTTATAGATCATTTTCTCAAAAAGGTATAAAAAGCACAAATGGTTGGATCTTTGGTGGCTTTGCATTTAGTTTTTATTCTGCAAATATTTGGGGTTCTTACCAATCTGCAAAAAAATATAACCATAAAATTAATTCAGCTTATCAAAACAATGCAGAAAATATTATTTATAATAATTTTTAGTTTTTTTTTTAATACATTAAAATCTCAAACTATTGAAACTGCAAAGACAATTGCAGATATTCAATTTGAAAACAAAAATTACAAAGCCGCTCTCAAAGAATATCAAAGGGTTTATTTTTTTGATAATCAAAATAAATTTTCAGACATTTATGTTAAAATTGCCCAAATTTATGAATCGCAACACAATTACAATGAATCGGTTAAATTTTATAATTACGCATTTAAAACAGAATCTAACGACAGCCTTCAATCTGAATATGTTTTAAATAAAGCAAAATGCTATTTGAAACAAAACAATTTTTCCCTTAGTTTGAATGAGTTAATGGATATGCCCAAAATTCAATCAGATTATGTACTTGACAAGCAAAATCTTTACTTAGCAATTAGTCATTTTGGATTAAACGAATTTAAAGAAAGTGAAGAATACTTTTTAAAAGTGGTAGATTCTATTGGAGTAATTCAAATTCAAGAAAAATTTAGTTCTTTAAGTAAATTCAACAAAAGATTTAATCCGGATAAAATTGAAAAAATGAGTAGAATTTTACCGGGATTGGGACAGTTTTACGTTGGAGATATTAAAAATGGTATCAATTCAATAGTATTAATTAGTGGTATTATGTATTATGCTATCCATACCGCCATCACATATAGTTATGTGGACGGAGGATTGATTTTGGTATCTTGGTTTAATCGGTATTATTCCGGAGGATATAAAAAAGCAAGACATGCCGCAGAGCATAAAATAGAATCGAAAAAATCACATATTTACGAGGAAATTATATTAATTATAGAAGAGCACCAAAAAAACAAAAATGGATATGATTAAATTTTTTTCAAAATTTATTGTTGTTTTTGCTTTTTTGTCGTCTTCATTTTTACTTGCCAATGAAGAACAAACAATAATTGAAGACATTTTTTTTCATATTTATAATGAAGAATTTGATTTGGCAAAAAAAAAGTTGGATTCAAATAAAAATAATATAAATGATTTTTCTTTTTCTTTCCTAAATAGTGATTTAATGTGGTGGATTGCCATAAAAAAAAACGACAAAAAAACTTTTCGTGATTTGCAAAAATATTTTGAAAACACCTTAAAAAACAAAAAAAAATCAAAAAACAAGCATTTGCAAGAAATGATTTATTTGAATTATTTGATAAGATTATCTGCCATTCAAAACAATAAAACCGACTTATTAATTTATTTTTTAAGATTAAATAGCTTTATCGATTCTTTTAAAAGCAATACATTATCCATGGAACAAACCCGGTTGTTTAATTTATATCATTCTGTTTTCTTGATTTCAAAAAGTAAATATATCCCATTTTACGCTATAAATATAGAAAATGAAATTCAAAAAATTCAAAAATATTCAAAATCAAATAATTTAATAGAAAAAACTCTTTCATTGTATTTATTGTCTAAAATTCAAATAGATATAATGAATAAACCGCAGTTAGCCAAAGAAAACATATCAGAACTATTGAAAATATTTCCCAAAAATACAACTTTTGTAAAGATGTATCATTCACTCGGCTCATAGAATTTGTTGGAAAATTCGTTTGATTTATCTAATTTCCAAATTCCTTAAACCCCTCTAATCCATTTTTTTCTTCACGATTAAATTGCCAATAGTATCGTATT
>DYPB01000378.1 GCA_020720185.1 Flavobacterium psychrophilum
TTACAACTATTTTTCTTATGTGTAAATTTTTTCTTTTATTAAATGGTAACGTTTTGCAGCTTGCAGAAGTGGCGGATTTTCAGCACCGAAGTTACTAAGAATTCCTGAATTTTCAATAAGCTCGAAAGTTTCAAAAAAAGCACTAAACCCGCCATTTCTGCAAACTGCTGTTGTGCGAGGTTTTTATTTATTTTTCTTCAAATTTTGGTTTATATTTTTCAGTCAAAATGGATTCAATTAATTGCCTTGCTTTATCGTCAATTTTGTTTTTTTCAGAACAGCTAAATTCTATCCAATATATTCTTAAAGTTTTTCTATTCTCTTTGAAAAATTTAACCCATTTTTCAGCTTTATCTTTTCCTTGTGAAGCAAAATAATGTAAATTTATTCTTTTCCAAATTGGTCTTCCAATTCCAATGTATAAACATTTGTCGTCATCATATATTGCGTAAAATCCAGAATTATTGTCAAGTTCAGTTTTTAATTTTTCATTGATTATTTTTTTGTTTTCAAAATTCTCAGAGAAATTTATTTCAAAGTTTTTCCAAGTTAAAATATCAAATTCATTTTTTGAAATTTCAACTTCTGAAATTATTTTTTTTAATGCTTTAGTTATCTCTTTCATTCAACACACAATTAATAATTTCCATTTGCAATTTATTTGCTGAACTTTCTTCGTGGATTTTTAAAGTTGAATACATTCCTTTAAGTTCTTTTGAAGATAGTGTTTTCAAGTAATCTGTTTTCAAATCATCTTTAACAACTTCAATTACTGTTTTTGTAGGAACGTTAAATCTTTTTGACAAATCAAATATTTTATATTCATCAGTATCGTTTTCTGAATATGAATTTAACCATAATGAAAATATGCTACTTTCGATACTTTCATTAACATCTTCCATATATGCTTCTTCCATAATTTATTTTTTAACGGTTTATTTGTTCAAAATCTTGCACAACGATTAGTGTAGGCGATATGGCAGTGAAGTTCTCACTGACGCTTGGTAAAAGTACAAAATTTTGATTAATCACAAAAGTTTGTTTAGATGCCTTTACCCGCCATATAGCCTACATAATGTTGAACGAACGGCATTCTTATTTCATTGAAACTTTTGAGTTTC
>DYPB01000379.1 GCA_020720185.1 Flavobacterium psychrophilum
TTTGCAGGGGAAATTGAACTATTTCGGGTTTGCCGACTCGCCCGCTAAAAGCACCGCAGGCGATGGATTGCGTGACCGCTCAAACGAGTTGTTTAAAGACTTTTATTTTGAACTCTTAAAACATTTTTCGTCAGTTTTGTCGGTCAGCCAAATTAAAGATGTATCTTTTGACAAGCTATATATCTTTGATTCAACGACAATCAAGCTTTTTTCCGAAATAATGAAAGGAGTTGGTCGAAATCCTAAAAATGAAGGGAAAAAAAAAGGGGGATTGAAAGTTCACATGATGATAGACGCGCACAGCGATTCTGCAAAATTTGTATCAATCAGCGAAGCTAAATCACACGACAAGAACTTTTTAAAGCATTTAATTCTGAGCTCAGGAAGCATGATTGTTTTTGACAAAGCGTACAATCATTACTGGCAGTTTGCCAAATGGACACAAGAAAATGTTAATTTTGTTTGCAGACTCAAAACGAACGCTTTATATGAATCACAGGAAGTTCTGTTTGAAAAAACACTGACCGACAAAGAGTTCGGAGTAATGAAAGTTGAGCATATCCACTTGAAATATAAAGATGAAAAGATAAATAAAACACTTTGTTTGCGAAAAGTTACCTACAAAGATGAAAAAGGACGTGTTTACGAATTTATTACGAACAATTTTTCGATTACGCCGGAAGAAGTAGCATTTTTGTATAAAAAACGATGGAATATTGAGCTGTTGTTCAAAAAACTGAAACAAAATTTCCAATTGCACTTTTTTTATTCCGAAACAGAAAATGGTATAAAAACACAGGTTTGGTGTACGTTAATTGCACATTTGATGTTGCAAGTTTTAAAGGCACTGTCAAAAACAAAAAAAGCATTTTCAACAATAGCGGCATTGGTAAGAATACATCTGATAAGTCATTTGGATATATTTTGGGTAGTCAACAATTGCCGACGCACATATGTAAAAAAAAAAAAAGTAAAAACAAAAGTCCGGCAATACAAATATCGCTTTTTTGAGTACGGGGTCGGTTTTTAAAATTAACTAAAACGAATAGTAAGTGCTTATTTGTCAGTGAAATAAAATCGTAACAATAAAGCAAATTGTTGTTACTCGGTTAATAGTGAT
>DYPB01000123.1 GCA_020720185.1 Flavobacterium psychrophilum
ATATTATTAATAAGCTTCATTGTTATTAAAAAAAATGCTGTGTTTGAAATACAAAGTGTAGATTTCACTTCAATTTTGCATTCCGCAAGATTTTGCAAAAATAATATATTAATAGTAAATTATAAAATATAATTAAGTTTTTTTGGTGCTATTCAAAAAAGGTGTTTTTTCTTTAAAAATTTTAGAGTATGTTTTAAAAACTATTTTGTGATTTTTTGCAAATATTTTAATATTTCTGCATTTTGGATTATTGCATCAGCTTTTTTCTATGAATAAGACTATATATTCATAATATTTTTTTTTGCAAAACCAACTGATTACCAATTTCTTGAAAGGTTTTCAGTGATTGTTGTGTTTTATCAAATAGTTTAAATTTTTACTTTTTTTAATTCAATATTTGAGATTTTTACTGCCGTAAATCTTAAAGTAAATTCCTCGGTTTGCATTTCAAATTTTAAATAGGGTCTTTCCGCCAATTTGAAGTAATCCGAAATAAAAAAATCTTTATATTTTCCAAACTTTTTTACATCTACTTTATTGGTTAAATTACTATAACAAAATTGAAGGTTCACTTTTTTTTTGTTTTCTGATTCTCCAATGTATTCATAACAATCACAATCTAAATTGATTATATATTCATTTTCAATTTTATTAAGCGAAATTAGTTTTAATGAATTGACCGTTACATCATTAAATTGAGCACCTTTTTTATCTTTATTTTTGATAAGTAGTTTTCCTTCTTCGGCATTATATGTTTGTGTGTCAATGCCTCCAAATTCGCCACTATTCAAATATTTTCGTCTAAAATTTCCTTCTTTATTATAAAATATTTGAAGGCTGTCGCCGTATCTATAATTTAATTTAGGTAATAAATCTTCGGATGCTTTTTTAGAAGTAATTATTTCAATCTTAAAGGTAACAACTCCTTCAAAAGAATCTTGACTGTATGAATTTATTGTAAATATTAGTATAAGGAAGTGAATTGTATTACGAATCATAATATTAAATTTTAATTTCTAAAATTTTATTTTGTACTGTAAGTTTATTCCAAAAACCCTAAGAGACCCATCGGGTCTATTGGTGTTTCGATAGGGCGATGGTGGTGCTAGTGCCAGCGTTAATTGCGAATCATCTCGAAAAGTTAAAATAGTGTTTAAAATTAAATTAACCGTATATCCCTCTGACCCATTTATTTCTACTTTATTGTTTAATAAATCTGTAAATTGGTCTTTGCCAAGATGGAAAACGCCTAACAAATTTGGGTTAAAAGTAAATCGGCTGTCTTCCAAATTAAAAAAATAACCTACTTTTAATAAAGCATCGGGTTTTCTTATAAAACCAGTTGTTTGTTCATACTTGTCAGTATTATTAAATAATATCGGCATAAACTGATTTTCGTTTTTATTGCTAACAGGAATTTGAAATGCCAAAGTATAATCCCATTTTTTATTATAAGTCATTGAGGATCCTATAATTAAATCATAAGTTCCTAATGAAGTTTGGTATGACATTGGCAACGACAAATTGGAATTGTTTTTTGAATTTGCGGTGCTTAATGGTAATTTTCCACTAATTAAAAATCTAAAATCATAATCATTTATGGTTGATAATCTATAATTTGCTGTAAGATAAATATCACCCAATCCAGATACATTTCCAAAATCTCCTGTTGTGTTTTGATAAGTCAATTTTGATTGAAAAGATAAATTTTCATCAATCGAATAGGCGTATTCTAAATAAGAACTTGAAATATTTACTTTTTCTACACCCAAACCATATCCTATTCCTGTGGTTATTGCATGGTGTTTTGTTAAAAAATCATCTACATCTTTAGTGTTTTGCAAATTACAAAGTCCAGCATCGGAACAACCTTGCCCAAATGTAAAATTTGTTATTAATAAAAAAGCAGACAGTAGTTTAATTAAATTTTTCATAAATTTTTAAATTAATGTTTTTGCAAAATTACGAAAAAATTCAATTTATGTTTTAATTTTTGCTTTAGTTATTTTTTATTCTAATTTCTAAACCAAAGTTCTCGAAATTACAATTCGTTGAATTTCGCTTGTGCCTTCATAAATTTGAGTAATTTTTGCATCACGCATCATTCTTTCCACATGATATTCAGCTACATAGCCATTTCCACCATGAATTTGAACCGCTTCAATTGTAGTGTCCATTGCTACCTGCGAGGCATACAATTTTGCCATAGCACCACTTTGCGAAATGTCTTTTTGTTCATCTTTTTCGGATGCAGCTTTCAAAACTAACATTTTTGCAGCCATAATTTGGGTTGCCATATCCACTAATTTAAAGGCAATGGCTTGATGTTTAAATATTTCTTTGCCAAATGCTTTTCGTTCTTGTGAATATTTTAAAGCCAATTCATAAGCTCCAGTTGCAATTCCTAAAGCTTGTGAGGCTATACCAATTCTGCCACCGTTCAAAATATTCATAGCAAAATTAAAACCAAAACCATCGGCTCCAATACGGTTTTCTTTCGGTACTTTTACATCTGTAAACATTAATGAATGCGTGTCCGAGCCTCGAATACCCATCTTTTTTTCTTTTGGACCAATATCAAAACCCGCCCAAGCTTTTTCAACAATAAAAGCATTGATACCTTTATGCCCCTTTTCAATATCGGTTTGTGCAATAACTATGTAAGTGCTTGCCGATGAACCATTTGTAATCCAATTTTTAGTACCGTTCAACAAATAGTGGTCGCCTTTGTCAATTGCAGTAGTTTTTTGAGAGGTTGCATCACTACCAGCTTCGGGTTCGCTTAAACAGAAAGCACCAATCACTTCGCCTTTGGCTAATGGAATCAAATATTTCATTTTTTGTTCCTCATTACAATATTTCTCCAAACCAGCACAAACTAACGAATTATTAACCGACATAATTACTGCCACCGAAGCATCAATCTTCGCAATTTCGGTCATAGCCAAAACATACGAAACGCTATCCAAACCAGAACCACCGTATTTAGGATCGACCATCATTCCTAAAAAACCCAATTCTGCCATTATTTTTACTTGTTCAGTTGGAAATTTTGAATGTTCATCTCGTTCTATAACACCTGGCAACAACTCTGCAACTGCAAAATCTCTTGCCGCCTGTTGAATCATTAAATGTTCTTCTGTTAAATTAAAATCCATATATTTTATAGTTATATTATTTTATGCAAAAGTAAAATAAAAACTATATATTTACAACGATTTCGCAAAATTAGAATATGAACCAAAAAAAGTACAACATAATAGGTATAATGTCTGGAACTTCGCTTGATGGAGCTGATTTGGCACATATTTGTTTTGAAACAATAGACCAAAAATGGAGTTTTCAATTGCTTGATTGTAAAACCATTAGTTATGATAATCATTGGATTGGAATCTTGAAAAATGCCGTTAATTTTGATGAAAAACAATTAGAAGAACTCAATAAAGACTATACCGTTTTATTAGCCAGAATTATTAATAATTTTATTGAAGAATATAAAATTACTGACCTCGATGCCATTTGTAGCCACGGTCATACTATTTTACATCAACCAGAAATTGGTTTAACCTTGCAAATTGGAAATCTTCCCGAAATGGCACAACTAATTAACCAAAAAGTGGTTTGCGATTTTCGAGTTCAAGATGTGCAATTGGGTGGGCAAGGTGCACCATTAGTGCCAGTTGGTGATAAAATTCTATTTTCAGATTATGATTATTGTCTCAATTTGGGAGGATTTTCAAATATTTCTTTCGATAAAAACGGCATTCGAATTGCTTTTGATATTTCACCAGTAAATACAGTTTTGAATCATTATGCCGAAAAACTCGGATTTGAGTTTGACGATAAGGGAAAAATTGCAAAAAAAGGTACTATTCACGAAAATTTATTGTCAAAATTAAACGATATAGAATATTACAAAAAAAAATTTCCGAAATCGCTTGGATTTGAATTTGTAAAAGAAGTTATTTTACCAATGATTGAGGGATATAATATAAAAATTGAAGATAAAATGAGAACTTTTATTGAACATATTGCCCAACAAATAAATATTGCATTGCCACAAGAAAAAGCCACTATTTTTATAACTGGAGGTGGTGCATACAACGATTTTTTGATTGAAGCCATACAAAGTTATTTGCCAAATATTGAAATCATTATCCCTGAAAATAAAATATTAGAATATAAAGAAGCCTTAATTTTTGGTTTGCTGGGGGTTTTAAAATTGCGAGAGGAAATTAATGTTTTAGCATCGGTAACAGGAGCAAAAAACAATCATTCCTCAGGTAAAATTTATAATTATTTTTAGTATGTTTGCATAAATTTTTTAAAAAATGTACGAAAAAACATTCCCTAATGAAAGATTCAAACATACGCTTGAATTTCTTGAAAAACACACCACAAAATCCGATAAAATATTAGATTTGGGAGTAGAAAACCCTTTTTCAAAAATAATGAAAGATAATGGTTATCAAGTAATTAATACAACAGGAGAAGATTTAGACGAGAATCAAGAGGCACTAAAAAACTCGACAGAAAATGTTGTAACAGCTTTTGAAATATTTGAACATTTGTTAAATCCATATTCTGTTTTAAAAGAAATTAAAGCTGATAAATTACTCATTTCGATACCGATGCGTCTATGGTTTTCGGAGGCTTATCGTAGTAAAACCGATAAGTGGGATCGACATTATCATGAATTTGAGGATTGGCAATTGGACTGGCTTTTAGAAAAAACAGGTTGGAAAATAATTGACTGTAAGAAATGGACAAATCCTGTAAAAAAAATTGGCTTTCGTCCAATTCTAAGACTTTTTACCAATAGATATTATATTGTTTGTGCTACCAGAGTTTAAATTTTTAAAATGAATTATTATCTAATTATTCCATCATATAACGAAGAAAAATTCATTGCACTCACCTTGCAATCTATTGTAAATCAAACCATTTTACCAAAAAAAGTTGTGGTGGTTAATGATAATTCTACTGACCAAACCGCAAAAATTATTGCTGACTTTTCAACCAAACATTCTTTTATTTCGTTAATAAATACTACCTCACAAGCCGTTCATCTGCCTGGTAGCAAGGTGATTAATGCCTTTAATAAAGGTTTAGAAACCATTGATAACAATTACGATTTTATAGTAAAATTGGATGCGGATTTGATTTTGCCAACCAATTATTTTGAAACAATAATTAATCATTTTAAATCCGATTCAAAAATAGGAATGGCAGGAGGTTTCGCTTATATTGAAAAAAATAACAATTGGATTTTAGAAAATTTAACTGATAAAGACCACATTAGAGGTGCATTTAAAGCATATAGAAAAGAATGTTTCGAGCAAATAGGCGGCTTAAAACCAGAAATGGGTTGGGATACCGTTGATGAATTAGTATCAAAATTTTATGGATGGAAAGTCGTAACCGACGAAACATTAAAAGTAAAACATTTAAAACCCACTGGTGCAAACTACAATATATCAGTTCGTTACAAACAAGGAGAAGCATTTTATAGTTTAGGCTATGGTTTTTTTATTACAGCAATTGCAGCAGCAAAATTATCAATACTGAAAAAGAAACCATTACTTTTTTTTGACTATATGAAAGGTTTTTTTAAAGCAAAATTTTCTAATAAACCAATGTTAATAACACCCGAACAAGGAAGGTTTATCAGAAAATACAGATTAGAAAAAATGCTAAAAAAATTAGCCAAATAAACTACAATTTGCTATTTTTG
>DYPB01000380.1 GCA_020720185.1 Flavobacterium psychrophilum
TTGAAGAACGCTTTTGCAACATTCATTACGATGTATTGAATCAATTTCACAAAGAACTCACAGTAAGAAATGTGACAATTGATGAGGCCAAATATTATTACGGAACTAATGAAACCGTTGTTTTAAAAGAAAATGAACTCAAAATCGTCAACCAAAAAAATAAAGTTAAAAAAGAAATTGTAATCGATAACATAATAACCCTTCCAGAATCAGGCGAAAACAGCTATTCCGAAATTTTGAAAGTAGCAGAAAATACGATTTGGTTTGTGTATGAAAATATTCTTGGCGTGTACGATTTTAAGAAAAATATAACCCTGAAATCTTATGATTTGAGTTCGTGGAATCCCCATCAAGTAATTTTGGATGGGAATACTATATGGCTGATTTCTAAAATTGATGGACAATTGTATGGTTTAGATTTAGACGGAAACGCAGATAGAAATGAAATCGTCCGAAATGCAACCCCAACAATACAAGGCAGAATAAAATTTTTGAATCAAAAACTTTATGAAATAAATGACAATTACAGAACCCCTGAAGGTTTTCCAAAAATGTTTTATAGAAGCAGTCAGGTTTTTAAGGAAAATGGAAAGTTAAAAATTAAAACTTTCAGTAGCAATAGTGAAACTTATAAAGAAACGGAAGGCTATATGGAAAGGAATACACAGCAGATTTTTGATCCAGCCGATATCATTTCAATTAGTAATGAAACAACAAACAAATCGGATCCATTGGGTATTATTGTTCTATATCTTAAACCAAGTACTGTAACACAAATAAATAAGATTGAAAAATTTATAAAAGAAAATAATTCTGAAAAACTAAAATGGGTTGTTGAAGAGGATACCCATACAATTTCAGACGAAATTGGAATTGTATTTCTACAAACAGACCCAAACCATTTTTTAGAAATCAAAAAAGCATTGGAAGATCTAAAGCTATTATTTGAAAATTACTAAACATCCTAATCCATAAATGATTTAAATTATGAAAACAAAAATGAAAACCACGATTATTACAGCAAGCTTTTTATTGCTAAGCACCCTTACTTATGGGCAAACCAAAGAAGAAACAATAGAATGGCTGAACAATAATATG
>DYPB01000381.1 GCA_020720185.1 Flavobacterium psychrophilum
TCAAAATATAGAAACAATAGTTTGATTTTTTTTCATTTTATAGCTGTTGCCCAACGTTTTCGGGCTTTGCTTTCGAGTTGGTTTCGGAGTAGAAAACTGTATGAAAGCATCGAATTTGAATAAAAATGCAAAATACCAAGCCATCACCCCTGAGACAAAACCTGTGTTACTTACAGTTTTATTTTGTCTTCATGTATTTGCCAGAAAAATCACAACTAGCTCCATGCAAATCACACTCAGTTTCGTCAATTGTAAGTTTTGAAGTAGTGAATTTAAAGGTTAATAATTTACAATCATCATCCGAATATTTTCCTATCCCATTATCGTCAATGGTTGCAGTTCCTGAAACTTCACCAATGCAACCATTTTCATGTGAAGTAAATATTTCAAATGTAAATTGTTTATTTCCTATGTATTTAATTTTAGCCGAAGCAAGAGAAACACCATAGGAATTATACTCAGATTCATACTCTCCCGATATGGAATTATATTTTTCATCATTAATTTGTGTTTTTGATGATTCATATTGCGTGTTGCTTTCGATTAAAACGAACGGCATCGCTTTGTCTCCATTGGGCTTGCTCCAATTTCCTTCAATTTTATTATTGTTCGACATTGTGCCGTTAAAAACACCCGTTTGATTACCTTTTGAGTTGTATTCGTTTAGTGTAAAATTACCTTGATTATCCAAATTGCCTTTGACTTGAATGTCTGTTCCTTTTGTTTTATAAAAATAATTTCCGGTAATCTGCCCACTATTGGAAGTTATTTTTAAAACAATATCATACTTATTATCTATCTGACCTTCAAATGTTTTTACAAAGTCAAGCTGAACACTTTGTACTTCTTGATTGATTAGTTCTGTCGTTTTTTCTGAATCAGTTTGAGTTTGATTACATGCGGAAAGATAGATGATCGCTGCAAAAATTAAAATTTGTTTTTTCATGTTCTTGTTTTTTAAATTGTTCATAATATCTGTAAATTAACCGGTAAAATTTCAACCGGCGTTTATTTCGATTATATTCGTAATTAATTTCCGCCGCCTAAGTTATTATTTTTTATTAAATTATCCAAAGGACTTTTAATTTTTTTCTGA
>DYPB01000382.1 GCA_020720185.1 Flavobacterium psychrophilum
CATATCCTTTACCTTTCAAAACCTGCTCCATAGCATATTTTTGTACTTGATAACTATACCAATATCTATCTTTTTTACCTCCACCGAAAGACGACTTTTCTGACATGTAAAATAATGGATTGAAAAATCTATCAGTAACACCGTACTTTCCCCCTGTATTCCAATCGGCAACATCTGATAAAAATTCAGCTACTTGTGCATTATTTTGAAATTGTAAATTTGGTATTTCTATCATAAAAGAAATGAAAGGTTCTGATAATATTTCTAAATTATTTTCCGAAAACAATGTTTTAAAATACTTTGCTTGTATCTCATAAGAAAGTTCATTTGCAATAACTGATTGAAATTTAGCTTTAAAAGAAATTTTATATCCTGCATTTTTTGCTGGTTTCCCTATATAGTTATCTAAATTTTCGTTATATTGTTTGACCGTCATAATTATCTCTGTATTACCTCCATATTTTTCGCCATCTCTATATGTACCTCCACTTCTTCCGTTTGGAACCTCTATCCAGTTTAACTTTTCACCTTCGATATTAATTCCTGCATCTCTAAATATCGAAACAATAGGATCTTTAGATGTTAAAATTGTTTCATGATGTTTACAGCCCAACTGCTCGGCGACTTTAAAAGTTTCTTCTTTCCCATTTCTTATAAAATATTGAAATAAACGAATTGGTGGAGTTAGGCGGAAAATTATTTTAGGAGATTTGTAATAATTTGTATCGTTAGGGTTTTGTTTTAAAGAATATTCATAGAATGGTTCTTGATTTGGAACAAAAGTTGAACACAATAATTCTTTATTTGTATATAGTTTATCTCCGTATATAAGTGAGAGTTCATTTACATATTCTTCATGATAATTTTTTTGTCTTTTTTCTTCTAATTTCTTTTCTTCGATGCTAAAATCTGCAGTATCAGAAGATAGCATACAATTCTTTATATTTTGTGTTGTTGAACTAATAAATAAATCTTTTTCATTGTTAGGATTATAATCAATTATTGTCTTTTGATCAAAATTTTTGTTACACGATGAAAATGTTATAGCTGCAACAAGTGGAATAATTTTAGCAATTTTTTTCATT
>DYPB01000383.1 GCA_020720185.1 Flavobacterium psychrophilum
TTTTTTTAATTTGACTGTGGAGGATTTCTATCTAATAGAAGTCCTTCCTTTTTTAGTTTTTACTACATACTTTTGCTTTTTAGTTGTTTTTATGATAGCCTACACCGAGAGAAATACCTACACCTACGAAACTATTTTTTGAGATACTTCCAAATAATTTAAAACCAAATTTGGGTGTAATTGCATTTCCAATTGTGTTTTTCTTTTTTGAAGAAAACCAAATTATGTTTGCTTCTAACGGCAAACCAATATAATCTGAATTTGAAGTATTTGAGATAAAGTGATTATAACTTAATCCAGAAGAAATGCTATAAGAATGATTGCTTTGTAACCATCGTTTACCATACAAAAAAGCATATTCATTATTGTGATTTGTTCTAGTATATGAAGGTAAATAAGGCGTTTCAGCATCTTTTGAATATCCAGCAACTTCAATAAGTCTAAAACTAAAAAAGTCATTTTTGTTTTGGTAATTGATTTCAAAACCTCCACCAAAACCAGCATCTGTAATAACAGAGAATCCGCCAAATGCTTCAAAATAAATTATGGTATTAGGTGATTTTGTTTCTTGTGCATAAATGATATTTGTAAAACCAAGAATAATCAGTAATTTCAATAATCTTTTCATTTGTATTTTTTTAATAATTCCAATCAAAACGCCCACTTCTTATTTGTACTATTTCGCCATTTGAGTTTATCGCATCAAACCAAAAAGTACCCGAAATGATGGAGTTTGATAAATCGACACGAGTTATTTTAAGTTCTCCCGTTTTTATAGCGTTCGTATAATATTTGTTTGTTGAACTTAATCTGTAAGCACCACCACCACCTGTAAAATCTCCGTTATCAATTGAATTTTTATTTAATATATATGTTTCTCCCTGTGAGAGGTTAATTCTCAAAGTTTGAACACTTACATTTGGTCCAGAATTTTTATCGTCTGAAAAAGACATAATGAAAAAGAATTCATTATTAATATATTCATATTGGCAATTTATTGGAGAATTTATCCCACTTTGAGAAGGTAAATAAACTTGTCCATTTATTAAACAACCAACAGTATTTGCACCAGTTTGGGTTTCTG
>DYPB01000384.1 GCA_020720185.1 Flavobacterium psychrophilum
GCAATGTTGTCCATTACCGTTTTGGTGCATTGTCGGTAATTTTCGGGAATGAATTTGGGGTTTACATAGTGTTTCATCTGTCTAATTTTCAAATATTTGAGCGTTGTATATTGTAGTGTTTGATTTGCACAGCGAGTTGTCGAAGCCTTTGATGAGGTCATCGCAAATTGTTTGCAGGTCAGAATATATTTGTTCTAAATTCTGATTTTCCATCCATTTTATTGTTTCTAATTTTTGCTTAGGAAAGCTTTGAATTATTTCCGCTAAAAGGATTTGATTCAGACCTAATTCTTTTTCTTTCGCTTCAAAAAAGAGTGTTTCCCAATTAAATTCGCAATTTTTGCATAGTATCCAAATATCCGCAATGTCTTTCGGTTCATAACGATACAACGCCGTTATTTTATTTGAAAGGATATTGCGCAAATTATCGACCAAAAATGAAGTTCCGGTTTTTTGTAAATCGCCGAAATGAACTGCAACATCGTAGGCAAAATCTAATTTTAGTGCAATATCGCCGTTTTCGACATAACATTGACAAAAATAGTCTGTAATTCGAATCTTTTTTTTATCAAATTGTAAATTGTTTTCTGAGCAAAAAGTTTCAATTTCAGAAAATACGCGACTTGTTAAACTGATAAAATCCGTATTGTCGTTTACAAAAAAGTCTAAATCGTCCGAGTATCTGTGATTAAAATAGAATCTACTTAATGCTGTACCACCGGTGAGATAAAAGGGGGTGTTTAGGTTTGACATCAATTGAATTATTCCATTTTGCAGCGGATAAAGGTTCTCTTCGTAGTATTTTGCGTACGGTTTCATAATTTTCTCTTAATGATTGAAAACGAATTTTTTGTATAAATTCGTCGGTCAGAATCGTAAGTATTTCGTTTGTTGAAAAAAGTTTAAGCAAGTCGTGCCAGTTTAAATTATTGAAAAGTTTTACTAACATTCCTCCACGGTCGTAGTGCCCTGCGCGCTCAGCCTCGCCCGAAAGGAGTTTTTCAACATCCTCTTTCGGGATGTTGTAATCCCACATGATTTGTTTGTAGATGTCGTCGGTAAGTTTTACCATTTTTT
>DYPB01000124.1 GCA_020720185.1 Flavobacterium psychrophilum
ACCGCTTTTCCACACTTTGTAAAATTATATGAAAAAAATGGGTTTGTTTTTTTTAGGGATAAATAGAACTTTATAAAAAAAGATTTATATTTTAGTTTTTAGATTGGACTCATTTATAATTTCATAAACCAAAAAATGGTATTTGATAGTTAAATATGCCTTTACTTTATATTTTTTAAAAAAAGGTTTTATTTCAAAAAAGTTGATATATTTGCACCAAACGCTAATTTGTATGAGCAAAAAAGCAATTAAAAGATTAAAAGCAGTTTAGCAGAACAAAGCAAAGCTAACAAGTGGCTTGCCGAAAAATTGAGCAAGAATGAAACAACTATCTTTCGTTGGTGTACAAATGAGACTCAATCGTCAATGGACACTTTTGCAGATATAGCTAATCTTTTAAATATAGAAGTGAAAGAACTAATAAATTCAATCAAAAATTAAAATCAGGTATGCTAAATCAAATACAAAATATCGCATTTGACAAAATACTTGTAAGTCCTGAATGGTGTTTTAAAAATGTACGTTCGGTTGAACAATGGACACACGGGTATCATCGCTACCCTGCTAAGTTTTTGCCCAATCTTGTGCAGAAATTAATTGAAGAATACACGCAAAAAAGCGACTTGATTGCAGATATGTTTGCCGGTTGCGGAACAACACTTGTGGAGGCAAAAGTGCACGGTAGAAAATCTATTGGAGTTGATATAAATCCTGTTGCTGAACTTATTACTAAAGCCAAAACAAATCCAATTGAACCAATTAAATTAGATAGACGGTTTAAACTAATTGTTGACAGTTTTGAGAAATTCAATATTAAAGATTATAAAGACATAGCCGTACACGAACGAATTGACTATTGGTTCACTGAAGAACACAAAGCAAAAATTGCTTTTTTGTATGAAAAAATACTTGCTACACGCAATAGAGTGATAAAAGACTTTTTGCTTGTATCATTATCTCACATTTTGAAAAATTGCTCAAAGTGGTTACAATCAAGCACTAAACCGCAAATTGACCCATATAAAAATCCGACTGACCCATTTTTAGCATTTCAAACTCATACAAAGCAAATGATAAAAAAGAATTCGGAGTTTTATAAGCAACTTTCAGACAATAAATATCTAAAAATAAAGTGTGAAATCCGATTAGAAGATGCACGAAAAACATCAATCAGATCTAAGTCGGTAGGAGCAATAATTACTTCTCCTCCGTATGTAACTTCGTATGAGTATGCAGACATACATCAATTGACAGGATATTGGTATGAATACATTACTGACATTTCAGGATTTAGAAAGAAATTTATAGGTACATTTTACTCTTTAAATCAAGATGCTAAATGTGATTCTGTAATTGGACAAGAAATAGTTGACAAACTTCTAAGAAAAGACCAACGAACGGCAAGAGAGGTTGCCAATTATTTTATGGATATGCAAGAAGTAGCGAAAGAAATGTATCGAATTTTGAAGAAAGACGGACACGTTTGTTTGGTAATTGGAAATACTACTTTTAGAAATGTGAAGGTTAAATCAGCAGAAGTTTTTGCAGAAACATTAACATCTTTGGGATTTGAATTAGTAGAAACAATTAAAAGAAGTATTCCAAACAAATTAATTCCAACAATCAGAGATAAAAAAACAGGTAAGTTTGCTAAACTTAAAGACAAGAACAGTAAATTTGTATATCCCGAAGAATATATTTTGATTGCTAAGAAAGCATAAATATGGCAATAGTAAATAAAAACAGTCAACCATTTAAGCCTTACGCAAGGCTAATGAATATTATAGGCGACCAATTGATTACCGACAAAAAAGTAGCGGTAATTGAAGTCGTAAAGAATTGCTATGATGCAGATGCGGAAAAAGTGCAAGTTCGTTTTTTTAATATTCATAATTTTGCTAATACACACCTGACAGAAAAGGAGTCGCCATATATTGAAATCGAAGATAATGGAGACGGTATGACTTTGGACACAATTACTAAAATTTGGCTAAGACCCGCAACTCCAAATAAATTAGACAAGAAAAAGCAAAAACAAAATAAAACCAAAAAAGGTAGAATAATACAAGGCGAAAAAGGAATTGGACGTTTTGCCATACATAAATTAGGCGAAAAAATAGAGCTTTTCACAAAGGCAGTAGGAAAAAATGAAATTAAACTTGAAATGGATTTTACTGAGTTCAATCCCGAAAAAGCAGACCTTTTTAACCAGCCTCCAGCCGAATATAAACTTTTAGAAGATGTTCATAATAGTTGGTATGAAAACAATCCTCCCGAAGAAATAAACAAAGAAAAAGGAACACTTATTAGAATTTATAATCTTAGGGAAAATTGGAACGAAAACGATTTTGAAGAACTTTATAAATCCATTCAACGACTAATTCCACCCATTGATGAAAATGCTGAAAAGTTGGGAGTACAGTTCAATCAAGATTTTAATGTTGAAGTGTACAAAGGCAATGAAATATACACTTCTGAAGTTGCTACTACATTTAAAGATGTAATTGAACGAGCTCAATTCACAATGATAGGAGTCGTTTCAAAAGACGGTATTCTAAATTTTGAATACAAATCAACATCTCCCGTCAGAAATTTTAAAAGGGAAGTGAATTTATTAAGCAAAGAGCAGTTGGCTAAAAACAGCTATATATCTTATGCAATAGAACGTTGGTTTTTAAAATTTAATCGCAAACCTATTTGTGGTGCATTCAGCTTTACATTTTATGCTTTTGATTTATCAAAACCTGATAAAACAATTTTGAACAAAGACATTGAGAGATTTATAAAAGATAATTTCGTTTTTGTTTTAAGGGACGGTGTTAGAGTTTATCCTTATGGAGAGAAAGGCATTGATTGGTTGAACTTAGATAAATTAAGAGCCACTTTTAAAGCAGGACAGTTTATAAGTTACAATGACCTAACAGGCTTTGTTTATATCAGTCAAAGCGGAAATTCTTTATTAAGAGATTCAACCAACCGACAAGGCATAATGGATAGTGACGGTGCGTTAGATGATTTTAAAAACCTAATAACCGCTACAACAGAAATTTTTAATACAGAAATTAAAATAGACAAAAACAAACTTGAAATTAAACGAAACACAGCGTTTAAAGATTCAAATGATGTGGTTGTAAAATCTTTTAATTCTTTAAAATCAAGTCTTGAAAAGGTTGACAATCGTGATGTGCTTGAAAAAGCTAATAAATTTCTTGATACCGTGCAAAAGCACAATACGATAATAAAAGACCGAATGGAAACGGTTGAAGATTTAGCAGGGCTTGGAATGGCGGTTGAAAAAGCTTCTCACGATGCTTTAACGGTGTTGTCAAAATTGAGAAATAACATTAAAGATTTTAAAGTAAAAGTTAAAAATCAAGAATATAAAAATGATGAATTACTAACTCTACTTAACGAGTTGGACGAAAACTTAAATTTTGTTTATGATGAAATGCAAGTAATTCAGCCATTGTTTAAAAATCAACGAAAAGCTATTAAAGATATTAGTGTTTACGAAAGCATTGAAAAAGTAATTAAGTATTTCAGACGAGACATTGACGGAAAAATCAATATCAAAATCCTAAATGACAATGATATTGTTGTAAAAACTAATGCTGGTCTTATTCTTCAAATTCTAATCAACTTGTTAGACAATGCAATTTATTGGGTAAATAAAAATGAAACCAAAGAAAGAGAAATCATATTTAAACTAAATACAAAAGCAAATTCATTGATTATTGCAGATAGTGGACAGGGAATTCGTGAAGATGTTGCTCCCGTAATTTTTAATGAATTCTTTTCACTAAAATCAGATGGTCGTGGTTTGGGCTTATACATCGTTAAAGAAATTCTTCTCAGGATTAATGGAGAAATCTCTTTGGTTCAGGAAGAAAAAAATAAACTCCTTTCAGGAGCAAACTTTATTATCACATTCAATCAAGAGTAGCAGTATGGAAGGAGTTATACTATTTGCAGATGACCACATTTTTGACACAAGCAGAGATGAACATAAATTATTTCAGAAATTTAATTCTGACGGTAGTTATTCTATCTTGCCTATTAACAATCTTGCTACACTTGAAAAAACAATCGCATCTATTTCTACATACAAAGCAATAATTCTTGATTGGAATTTTAAGCGACCAAAAGAAGATAATGATGAAGAAATAGAAGGATTTCAAATTCCCGATGAAAATCCTCACGAATTTTTAAAAACTCAAAAACTGTATTCTCTTGTTTACGTTTATTCTCAAAATGACATTGAAGAAAATATAAAATTAGAATTACAAGCATTATACCCTAACAAAATCTTCTTTGAGAAAAAAGAAAGTACTAATCAACCTGACAAAGAATACAAAAAGATAACTGAGGGAATAAAAAAGTTTGAATATGATAACAAACATTTAATTGTACCATTTGTTTGGAGTCAGGCAATAAACCAATCTGCACAAGCGATTTTTACAGAATTAGAACAAGCAGACCCAAATTGGATAAAAGATATTTACAAAACGGCTAAAGAAGACGAAACAGAGCCAAATGTTGAAGTAATTGGAGTTTTCCAAAACCTACTGTCAGAATCTGTTATCCAAAATGAAGCATTATTGAAATCTTTGTCAGAATTTATTCAATCAGAAGATATTAACATACAGGATAAAGAATCTTCATTAGCGAAACTATACAATAGAATTTATTACACAAAGCTTATTAAAGATGCACCTTTAATGACAGGCGATATTTTTAAATTTAGTGAAGTTGATTATGCAATACTTTTCACTGCCGAATGTGATATTAATGCAAAAAAGGATACCGTTTTAGAATTTCTTACTTTCAAGAAAAACGATTTTGACTATTACCTAGAAACCAAAAGGGAATATAAGAAGTCAAATTTTAAAGATATAAAATTAAAAGGATTTAAAAATGATTCACCAGGAAATTCAGCAACTGAAATAAAAGGAAAATTAAAAGAGCTGATTACTGATTTTAACAACGGGAATTTAAGAACTCACATTTTACCATCTTTTCCATTCGAACCCAATATGTACAACTATTCTGCATTTATTGACTTTGAAACCGCTTTTTTAGTTAAATCAAAAGCCGACTTTGACAGCAAAAGAGCTGAATACAAACTCAACTCTCCATACATATTTCAACTAAGGCAAAGATTTTTAGCTTACATTGGCAGGGTTGGAGTTCCTGCTATTCCACGTAGCCTTAAACTTTATAACTTAAAAGAATCTTAAAAGATTGATAATAAGAAAGATGGAAAAGCTAGTGACTAACATACTTTTGGCTCAATGGCGTGTGGAGTGGTTAATTAAATATTCTAGCTCGTGTCAACTTTTGTGATGTATTGACAGTTTAGTGCTTCGAAATCCGCTCCAAGCGACAAATAGTTATGCATAAATCTCTGAAAAAGAAAATAAACTAAAAAAAGAATTAACCGTAAAATAAAAATAATCGGATTTTAATTCAAATTTAAAATGATAAAAAACAAAAAAATAGTAGTGGTACTTCC
>DYPB01000125.1 GCA_020720185.1 Flavobacterium psychrophilum
AGACGACATTTTAATAATCGGAATAAAAATATAACACATAACATAGTATATGCGATAATTGCGGGCTTTTGTGGTAGGTTGAAACAGAGTGCAAGTAAATTACATTTTACGTAATTGAAACGTAAGTGCCTTGAAATCCCGAAACTACGCATATACATTTCCGTTGGGCGTAATTTGTGATTGACAATAAAAGAAAAAACAAGAAAAAATTGATAATGCAAAATCTGGAATTATTAAAATATTTGAGTAAAAAATTACAAACAGGCAATACAAGGTCTATACATCTTAATGCTTTGCCGGGCAGATATGCGACAAGATTAGATGTGACAGATTTGAATATTATTAGCGATTTATCCAAAACAAATTCAGAAGTTAGCATTGCAAATTTATTTTTAGATGATTTATTGACCAAATCTGAATTTAAATTTCAAATATCATTTGAGAAAATCAATCTGAATAAAATCGAAGAAGCACAACAAAAAGAACTACTAATTTTAGCAAAAAAGTTAAACTCAATTAATTACGAGAACAATGACACATTTTTGGAGCATGGTGTTAAAACATTCGGTTTTGGTTACCCGTTATTGATAAAAAGAAACAAAAATGACAAAAACAAAGTTATCAAAGCACCTCTTTTTATTTGGCAATTGGAAATTGAAAAATCAGGAAATATTCAGAATAAATGGATAATAAAAAAAGAAGAAGATTTCGGAATAAATATTAATGAAGTCCTAATTTCTCACGTAAAGAATGATGAAGACATTAAAATTGAAACGATTTCACAAGACTTTTCAGAAGATAATATTTTAGACAAACAAGAGATTATAGAATTAGCAAATAGTATTTTAAATCAACTCAATGCAGAAGCAGGCAATAATGATTTAGAACTAAAATTAGCAAGTTGTCCAAGTAAAGAAACAGCTGAAAATCTTACATCAAACAC
This sequence comes from Flavobacterium psychrophilum, assembly GCA_020720185.1. Classification (GTDB taxonomy): domain Bacteria; phylum Bacteroidota; class Bacteroidia; order Flavobacteriales; family Flavobacteriaceae; genus Flavobacterium; species Flavobacterium psychrophilum_O. The sequence goes on from DYPB01000125.1 coordinate 944, forward strand.
AGTATGGATTAGTTGGGCAGGCGTATTTGGTTTATATCGAACTCAAAAACAACCATTGATAAAAGATATTGACATACTAATTAATCAGTTTGATACATTTCAATTTGAAAACCTGAAAATAGAAAAATTTCAAACATCAACGATTTCAAGTGTTGCAACAGACCCAAGCCAAGAAACTATTTTGAATTCACTAAACACAAATCCAAATCAAATAATACAAGGACCGCCGGGAACAGGTAAAAGTCAATCATTAACAGCTCTAATAACTAATGCTATTGAAAATGGTGCGAATTGCTTAGTTGTGTGTGAAAAAAAAACAGCATTAGATGTCATTTATAAAAATCTAAAAAATATTGATTTAGGTAATTTATGCGCAGTAATAGATGATATAAGTAAAGATAGAAAACGAATTATTGATTTAGTTCGTAACAATATGAATGAAAAGTATCATAGCGTCAGCTTTAAAAAAGACGAATATGAAACTTTAAAAAAACGATACGATTATTTAAAATCAGAGATAAATCAAAAGGACAAAAAAGCGTGTAAAAAAATATTGGGGGATTTAACATGGAAAGATGTTATAGGAAAAGCGATAAAATATAAAGGGATTAGTTCATTAAATTTTACTTCAAATTCTTTCACTTTTGATTATCAAGAATATAAGAATTTGCAAAATATAATTTCAGAAGGTCAATTTTTTAAAAATAATACTAATACTGCTCCTAAATTTTTAGATTTATTAAATCGTAATTTATTTAAAGATAAATATTTGCAAAGCACAAAAAATGAAATCGAAAACTATTTAAACATTCAAAGTAAGCATTCTAAAACTTTATTAGATGATTTAAATAAACTTACTGAAGAAATTGACTATTTCTGCAATAACAGAAAATTAGCTACAAAATTCCCTGAATTTTGGCTTAATATTTTACCCTTTTCAAAAGATACAAAAGCAAGATTTAAACGCATTTCCAATAATAAGAATGATTTTATTGCCGAATATGAATTACTAAAAACCAATCATATTTCATATAATCCCTTTGAGTTTTCATTTATAGATTTTGAAAAAATAGATGTTACAGTTCTAAATACACTCGTGGAAAATCTCACAACTTATTTAGAAACGATTAGAGAAATCATTTCTGAATTTGATATATTCAAAGAATACTACGAATGGTCAAATTTTTATTTGACCCAACCAAAGCAAATACAAGAATTATTAGAAGCACTAATATTCACAAAAGAAAGCAACTGGACAATTATGTTTGAAAATTGGTATCTAAATCAAATTTTGTTGAAAAATGAAAAAGAAATTGGTGATTTAAACACCGACGATAGGCTCATAAATGAATTGGCAATAGTAAACGAACAACTAAAAGAATTACAAAAGAATAAAATTATTCATTATTGGGAAGGAAAACAATGGAATGCAATCCATAATTATAAAAAAACGGAATTATTAAGCCTTTACAATTATAGGAAAAACAAGCAACATTCATCCAGAAACTCACTCAGGAAAATAATAAATATAGATTTTGAATTATTTACAACATTTTTTCCGGTTTTACTCATTAATCCAGTTGTTTGTAGTTCAATAATTCCACTAAAAGAAGGAATTTTTGACACGGTGATTTTTGATGAAGCAAGTCAATTAAGATTAGAAGATACATACGCTGCATTATTTCGCGGCAAATACAAGATTATTTCAGGTGACAAACATCAAATGCCACCATCAAATTATTTCCATACTGACGTTACATTAAACTATTCTGATGACCAAACAGATACAGATAATGAATATGATAGCACGTTGGACTTAGCTGAAAGTGAATCATTATTAAAGTTTGCCGAAGATTCAGGATATAAATATTCATACCTTGATTTTCATTACAGGTCAAGACATCCATTTTTAATTGATTTTTCGAATACGGCATTTTATGGTTCTCGTCTTATTCCCATGCCACCAAAGCAAAATTACAAGCCAATTCATTTTATACAAACAAATGGTTTATATGAAAATAGCACAAACGAAACAGAAGTAAAAGAAGTTTTAAATATTCTATTCAACAAAATTGAACCTTTTGAAAATGGTGATTATCCATCTGTGGGAATTGCTACTTTAAATTTATACCAGAGAAACTTAATTCTTGACGAAATACAATCAGAATGTATAAATAATCCAAATTCGTTGCGAATTTTTGAAGAGATAAACAAAAGCGGATTTTTCGTTAAAAATTTAGAAAATATTCAAGGCGACGAAAAGGACATTATAATTATTTCGACCACTTTTGGAATAAACAGGGACGGAAAATTCCGACAAAATTTTGGACCATTAAACCAAGAAAAAGGATATAGACTTTTAAATGTAATAATAACAAGAGCAAAATATCATCTTTATGTTGTAACATCAATCCCTCAAATATATTACTCAAATTACAGAGAAGATATATTGAATAAAGGAAATATTGGCAAAGGTATTTTTTATGCTTATTTATCTTATGCAGAATCTATTGAAAATGAAGATGAAAATCAACGATTAGGTATTCTACAAACAATTTCACAGAACAGCAATGAATCAATAAAAACGAGTGAATTAACCTTTGTTGAATCACCTTTTGAACAAGAAGTTTATGAATTGCTTAAAAAACAATTTAAAGAAGAACAAATCAATATACAATACAAATGTGGCGGTTTTAGAATTGATTTTGTATTAAAAACGAAAATAGGGAATTCGATTGCAATTGAGTGCGATGGCGCAAGCTATCACAATACAGAAGTTGCATATTCTCACGATATTTATAGACAAAAACAATTAGAAAATTTAGGTTTTATATTCTATCGTATTTGGTCTACGAATTTTTGGTATAATCCTGATTTAGAAATGAAGAAACTTGCAGAATTTGTTAATAAAATTGACAATGAAAATATAGTAAAACAGAATAAATACGCACAACATTGTGTTTAATTTCATTTGCTTTTAGGTGCAAAAATTGACTTTGGGTATGAAAATGAATATTTTACCCTTGATTAACATTCTACTAAAAAAGCAAACGAAATAAACACATTTTCGTTGTGTGCCATGCTAAAAAAACGACAGTGCATAAAATGAACGAAATGGAAAACTGAGGTTGTCAAACCACATTTGGCACATTTGCAAGCACCGACCAACAGGCTGATGCTTCAGCTTGCAAAAGAGCTAAATTTTTGCCACCGCTTAAACCCGTATTACGGGTTAAAACCCGGTGCGGTGTATTTTTCGGTGTCCATAATCACATAGCCTTCAATGATATAATTTGTCTAAAACTGCACCTAAAGCAGTAATCATATTTGCAGCAAAGAAACTGTGAATTTCAAGGTGGATGTCTCCAAATAATTTATTTTTATTTGTCACATAAAGTTTAATTAGGCTTTGGAAACTTTCGAAAGTATTATTTATAGTAATTAGCCTATTCATTTAGAATGATTGGTGAATATTTGTATAGTTTCACAACGTTGTTGTTAAACTATACATTTAATAGTATTCAAATTCCCACTTTGACATATTCAATGTCGATTCAATTTTTTCTTCGGTTTCATCATCTATTGCCGGGAAAAAATCAAGACCGGTTGCCGTTTCAACCTCGTCAATAGTAAGGGCATAATTTTTAAATGTGTCCTGAATGTCTTCATGAGGCATTAAAAATGCGATTGCTTTTTCTTCATCCGGGTCAAAAATAATTTTAAAAAAGTATTCAGGGACACTTACATTGTTTTCACCGATTGTTTGTAATCCGGTTTTTAATACAGGACCGGTAATTACAATAACCCCGTCATAAATTTCAGCCCAATGTCTTACTTCTGCTTCCAACCATAACCATTTTCCTTCATTAAATTCATGTAACATCGGCGACATATTACTTAAAAAGAAACTTTCAGACATTGCTTTTTCTGACCACCTAAAATCACCTGCGGGAGCTAAATGCCCTCGTGCATATGTGTTTTTAGTCGGCTCATAATCTGTAAGTTCGGCACTGCCGTCAGAAACGTCAGGGTCTTCTCTAAAATCGTCAGTACGCTCAACGGTTTCATTTAATGCTTCTTCTTTTGTCAGTTCATAAACTACCCAATCGGCTTGTTCGTGATTCTCATTATATGAAAGCGAAAAGGCATAATGGGTAATAATTTGATTTGAACCTACAGAAGCCGGAAATTCATAATCAGTAACTTTGTAAATATTTTTTTTACAAGCAGTTTCAAAAAATAAAATAATGAATAGTAAGGGTAACAAAGGAAATATTATTTTCATCTGTCTAAGAATTTATAGTTAATTAATAATCTGCAAATTGAATGCTTATACTTATTTATAATGCTTGTTCTTTCCTGCACATAGGAACACTGTCCTAAATCTGCATTAAATAATATCTTCTTTCAGTCATGCTCTTTTGTGTGAAAAATCGTTTTACACGGGTGTTTCATCTGTCTAAGAATTTATAGTTAATTAATAATCTGCAAATTGAATGCTTATACTTATTTATAATGCTTGTTCTTTCCTGCACATAGGAACACTGTCTTAAATCT
>DYPB01000126.1 GCA_020720185.1 Flavobacterium psychrophilum
TTTTGAAGTAGTTTGAGTTTGGAATAGATTTCTAATGCGTAATTTGGGTTTAAGGATCTAAAAAAACAGAACCGATTACATATTTTATGTTTTTAGCTTTTTTTTCTTTGCCGCAGGAAACAAAACATTGTTCAAAATCAATCGAAAACCAGGTGAGTTAGGATGCAAATCCAGTACTGTTGGGGCATCTCCCACACGGTGTTGATAATCTTCTGGATCATGGCCACCAAAATAGGTAAACATTCCTTTTCCTTTTTGACCATGAATATATCGGGCTTCATTATTAATTTCATTTTCGCCCATTATCAAAATATTTGATTTAATAAATTCTCTATCATAAGCAGTTGTTTGTCCCATAAAACCCTTCACTAACGAAGTATGATTTTGACACAACATACTCGGAACTGGATCCCATTTTGCCGAAAAATCCATTAACGAAAAATAATCTTTCTCCATTACAATTTTTCTTTTTTCAGTCATATCAATATCCGAAAATTCGTAATGCTCTGGTTTTCTGTCTAATGTAAAATTTTTAAAAGCAAACGATTGATTGTAATCAATTTTTGTCTGATAATTACCATCACTTGCATCACCATCAAACATTGGTTCACAAATATCAACTCCTTCCGCAGCTAATGCAATATCAAAACTATCTGTTGCTGAACACATTGCAAACATAAAACCGCCGCCAATTACAAAATTCCTGATTTTTTTTGCCACTGCTAATTTCTCTTCCGAAACTTTATTAAATCCTAATTTTGTGGCTAATAATTCTGCATCTTTTTTCTGTTCAATATACCACGGCACAAATTTATAGGCACCGTAAAACTTTCCATATTGCCCCGTAAAATCCTCATGATGCAAATGCAACCATTCATAATTTATCAATCCATCTGCCAAAACATCCTCATCATAAATGGGTGTAAACGGAATCTCAGCATAAGTCAAAACTAATGTAACCGCATCGTCCCAAGGTTGTTTTCCAGGCGGTGTATAAACCGCAATTTTTGGTGCTTTTTCCAGCACTACGGCATCCATATTTTGAGATGGGCTGGATATTCCTTCTAATATTATGGCTTGCTCCGCATCGGTCAAAACCTCGAACGAAACCCCACGAATTTGGCATTCTTTTCTAATTTCAGCCGCATCAGGCAATAAAAAAGATCCTCCTCTGTAATTGAGTAACCAACTGGCTTTATAATCTTTTGCCAAGCACCAATAGGTTATGCCATAAGCTTTTAGATGGTTTTTTTGGGTCTCCTCATCCATTGGCAACAAAATAAAAGATGCTTTTGCAGAGATTGAAATGATTAGAAATATAATAAATACTATTTTTTTCATAAATTTTTAGGCTTGTCCCAAATTTATTTCGGGAAGCAAATCATTTGGGGTTTCTATCAATGTAAATCCCGCTTTCCGCAGTATCTGTCATTGCTTCGTTCCTCGCAAAGACAGGATACTTGCTGCAATCGGGGCTATAAGAATTACTGCATTGATTATTTAAAAATTATTACGATTTTAAATAATCAAAATTACAACAAATAATTTTAATGTTTCGATAATATTCTAAAACGGCACCTCACTAGCATCCTCATCATTCATATCACTACCAAAAGCCTCATCAGGCGTTGGTAAATTTTTTGTCTGAAAAGGATTGTCGTCCTGACCAGTATTCATTGTTGATGGTAAATAATCATCTCCTCCTAAATAAGTATCTAAATTATCAAATTTACCCAAATTTCCTATGAATTTCAAACGGATATTTTCGAGTGATCCGTTACGGTGTTTGGCAATAATAAATTCAGCCTGACCTGCAGTTGGAGATTGCTCTTCATCATCCCATTCATAAATTTTATAGTACTCAGGGCGATATATAAACGACACAATATCAGCATCTTGCTCAATTGCACCCGATTCCCGAAGGTCAGAAAGCAAGGGTCGTTTGCTGCTGCCACGAGTTTCCACAGCCCGAGATAATTGTGATAATGCAATAACAGGGACTCCCAATTCTTTGGCTAATGCTTTCAAGTTTCGAGAAATTGTAGAAATCTCTTGTTCTCTATTTCCCATTCCTTTTCCATTACTACCGCCTGCGGTCATTAGTTGTAAATAATCTACAATAATCAATTTTATACCATGTTGCGAGGCTAATCGTCTGGATTTTGCCCGCAAATCAAATATTGATAATGAAGGTGTATCGTCAATAAACAAAGGTGCTTTTTCCAAATTTTTAACCTTTATACTCAACTGTTCCCACTCGTGTTTTTCAAGTTTTCCTGTTCGTAATTTTTCCGAACTCAAACCTGTTTCAGACGAAATTAACCTCGTAATCAACTGAACCGATGACATTTCTAAAGAAAATAATGCTACTGGATGACCAAAATCTACTGCAATATTTCGAGCCATTGAAAGTACAAATGCGGTATTGTGTGTTACGGTACAATCTTCCAGCAAAAACAATCGGTTTCCGTCTATTTCAAAGCCATAATAATCATCCACTTTATCATATTCTACTTTGATTCCTGTAACTTTCCAATCGATTTTTGAAGTATATTTTTTAGCTTTTTTTCTTTCGACTTTTGTTGGGATTATATCCAAATTTCCGAAAATTCTAACTCGAAATGCTTCTCCTTCAAACCCTGTTGATTTAATTGAAGTTTTTTTCTTTTTTAAGGAAGTTCTAAATCCTAACGAATCGCATAAAAACTTTATTTGTTTGGACAATTCTTCATTTTTTTGAACAATTTCAAAACAATTAAATTTGTTGGTATAATAGCCATCACTATCAATGATTCCTGCTAAAAGTTCCAATCTATTTTTGGTCGAATTGATCAAAAATTGATTTGGAATGTGTTTATTTTGCAATACATTTAATTGCCTTAATTCAGTTTGAATACAAGTATCAAACTCTTCAGAAATAAATTTATTTCGGTTTACAATTCCATAATTATTAGTTCTATTTTCTTGCTTATAAACCACTAATTCTGATTGTAATCTTGTAGCATAATTTTCCAAATAGTCAATAATTTCTTCATCAACATTTGTAATTCGTTGACTATAACTGTGTCCATCTCCAAGCCATAATCCTAAATAATACGGTTCTAATGGTAGTTTTTGTTCTGCAAATTCTACTCCAACTTTGTATCCTTTATAATTTGATTTGAATTTATCCGATTTTTCTAAATATTCTTTAACCGTAATATTTAGGATTTCGCCTTTTGTGTATTTTTTACTGTTTCGGCTTCTTTTCAAAGACAAAATATGACTTTCATTCACTCGATATGAAATGGCTTTATTTTGATGAATCCAATACATTTTTTCTCGACCACGAGCAATAGAAATCACACTTCGTGGATAGGAATCATCACCCATCAGCAGTTCGCCTTCTACAATATTTTCTACTTTTTTTAATGAACCATCAAACATAAGTACTTTTGTGCCTTTTCCAAGACATTTCCCCATCCCCGGCCTTGCTGCAATAATCACTAAATCAGATGGTTGCCAACCAGATGTTATCTTGTCTAATGCTCTAAAACCTGTTGCAACTCCGCTTAATCCTTCTTGTTTTGCAATCTCTTCTATTCGTTTTTTTGCCTGAATTACTAAACTTTGTGCCGTTTCCGAACTTCTTTTGATATTTCCTTGTGTTACTTCATACAATTTTGACTCAGCTTTGTCTAATAAATCAAAAACATCTGTTGTTTCATCATACGATTCTTCAATAATTTCGGACGATATTCTAATCAAACTTCGTTGAATATATTTCTGTAAAATAATTCTTGAATGAAATTCAATATGTGCAGACGATGTTATTTTTTGGGTTAATTGTATCAGATAAAAATCGCCACCAGCCATTTCTAGTTTAGCAGTTTTTTTTAATTGTTCCGATACTGTTAATAAGTCAATGGGTTGAGAATCTGTGAATAACTGAAAAATTGCTTCAAAAATATGTTTGTGTTTATCTACATAAAAAGCATCGGGTTGCAGGATGTCAATAACCTCATCAACTCCTTTTTTATCAATCATCATAGCTCCTAAAACGGCTTCTTCAAGATCAATAACTTGCGGAGGTAATTTGCCTCTTTCCAGATTTATAATCGTGGCTTTTTCAATTCGAGGTTGTGAGGTACTTTTAAATTTTTCCATACTGCGAATATAGTCTGTATTTATGAGATATCGAAATTGACTTATTAAAAATAACTGTTAATAACCATTGCTTTTTTGTTGATAACCACAAAAAAACCTTATAAACAAACACTTTTTATTAATTGCTTATTTATAAGGAATTTCAAATTAAAACACTGGTTTTTAATGATTTAAAAAGTTGTTGATAATTAAATTTTTGTTGTGCTTAAATTTTATTAGTAACTGTAATTGTTTAGCCTTATTTAACTACTAATTAATGGTATTTTTTCTTATCTCCTTACATCGTCGTTATTGATGGAATTATCATCGATTTTGTCATTACAATTATCGGTTTAATGTAAAGTATTTGAAAAATATCCTGCCTCGTGCTCAAAAAAATTGTCATAATAATTGACAGCTGCTCTCTTTTGATTTATATAGAAATATTTTAAAGGGATATAATGCAAATCAAAATAAATATGTTTATTGATAAAATTGATTGTTTTATTTTTTTTGGATATTTTATCAAGCGTTTTCTGAAAATAGGTGTTTAAAACACTATAAGTATTCGATTGGTAAATGTGAATGGTTTCGTGTGCAATTAGTGAGTTATCATCTACAAAATTATTTCTCATTACTATATATCCTGCAAGTGTTGCACCTATATTATCTTTATGCAAAGTGCTATTAGAAAAAACAAAATCACCAGTTTTTAAGGTTTGCCCGAGTTCAAATTTGTCAAATCTAAAAAACGCATCGGTAATATATAATAATGCAATTGGCATAATTTTATAATTGATTTTGAATTGATTTTTTGTTTCAAATTCTATTCTATTAAAGCCAATATTTATATGAAACTTTTCCCAAAAATCTTTGTTCATAGCCGCATTTTCAGTTATAGAGGTTCCTGCTGCATTAACTATTTTAGCAGCCCAAACATAGTTTATATTGTCCTGCCGTTCGGTTTCTCGTAAAAGGCATTTACTCCCAAAAGTAACTACTCCTCCAAGCGAGCCTTGTGCAAAACCTTTCAAAATAACTTTGTTTATTTTTTCGTCAGGGCTTTTATTGATAATGGCACCAACGGTTGCAAATATCCCATTTACCCCAATATTATACAATAATGCTTCGGAATCATTTGCTTGGGCATTTATATTTTGAGATAATGTTATAATAATAAAAAAGAGAATTGTTTTTTTCATAATTTTAAAAGTATTTTTTGAAAGATTGTGTTTTTGGTTATTTCTGGAATTGTAACAATTTGAAATTCGTTATTAATATATTGTACAATATCGCCATTTGGATTTATTAAACTAATTAATCCCCACTAAAAAGCCCCAACAACCGGGGCTTTTCTTTTAA
>DYPB01000017.1 GCA_020720185.1 Flavobacterium psychrophilum
TCGAGATTTAATAATAAAAATTTGCGAATCTGCGGTAGTTTCATAATGTGCTGCAAGTTTCTATAAATATTAGAACAGGAATTACAAATTATTTCTAAATTTTAATTTCTAATTGATTATTTTTGCCCACAATAAAAATAAAAAGATGAGTTTAAATCATACACAATTAGAAGATTTTTCAACACAAGTTCGCCGAGATATTTTAAGAATGGTTCATGCTGTAAGTTCTGGTCATCCAGGAGGTTCGTTGGGCTGTACGGAGTTTTTAGTAGCATTATATCAAAATATTATGAAACGAAATCATCAATTTGATATGGACGGAGTAGGCGAGGACTTGTTCTTTCTGTCAAACGGACATATTTCTCCTGTTTTTTATAGCGTTTTGGCACGCTCTGGATATTTTCCAGTATCAGAATTAGCAACATTTCGAAAGTTAAATTCTCGGTTACAAGGACACCCAACTACTCATGAAGGTTTGCCTGGTGTTCGTATCGCCTCTGGCTCGTTAGGGCAAGGTTTATCGGTAGCTATTGGGGCTGCACAAGCAAAAAAATTGAACAATGATTCAAATTTAGTATATACACTTCACGGAGATGGCGAGTTGCAGGAAGGTCAAAACTGGGAAGCTATTATGTATGCATCGGCAAAAAAAGTTGATAATTTAATAGCAACTATTGATTTGAACGGCAAACAAATTGACGGCACTACGGATGAGGTTTTATGTATGGGAAGTCTTAAAAATAAATTTATCGCCTTTGACTGGGAAGTTGTTGAAATTGAAAAAGGCAATGATTTGCAAGCTATTTTAAGCGGAATGGCATTAGCAAAAAGCAAAACGAAGATGGGTAAACCAGTATGTATTTTGTTACACACTGAGATGGGTAATGGTGTTGATTTTATGATGTATAGCCACGCTTGGCACGGTAAATCACCAAATGACGAACAACTAGCAAAAGCTTTAGATCAAAATCCAGAAACTCTCGGAGATTATTGATATAAAGGATTTACAGTAACAAGACAGTAATAATTTAACCTTTTTATTATCAATATAATAAGAAGGTTTTTTTTGTTTTGTAAAAATTACTGTTTTATATCAAAATAATGTGTACTTTTGCACTCATTAAAAAACACAAATGGAATCTATTAGAAACATTGCAATTATTGCTCACGTCGATCACGGAAAAACTACTTTGGTTGATAAAATTATGTACCACTGTCAGTTATTTAGAGATAACGAAAACACAGGAGATTTGATATTAGACAACAACGATTTAGAGCGTGAACGTGGAATCACCATTACCTCTAAAAATGTTTCTGTACAATATAGAGGTACAAAAATCAATATTATTGACACTCCCGGTCACGCCGATTTTGGCGGAGAGGTTGAGCGTGTACTGAATATGGCAGACGGAGTTTGTCTTTTAGTAGATGCTTTTGAAGGACCAATGCCACAAACTCGTTTTGTTTTGCAAAAAGCAATCGATTTAGGATTAAAGCCTTGTGTAGTTATTAATAAAGTTGATAAAGAAAACTGTACCCCAGAAGAAGTGCACGAAAAAGTTTTCGATTTGATGTTTGAATTAGGTGCAGAAGAATGGCAATTGGATTTTCCTACTGTTTATGGTTCTGCCAAAAACAACTGGATGTCAGATCATTGGGAAAACATAACAGATAATATTGAACCTTTGTTGGATATGGTTATTCAAAATGTGCCTGCTCCAAAAGTAAGTGAGGGAACACCACAAATGTTGATTACTTCATTAGACTTTTCATCATTTACGGGTCGTATTGCAATTGGACGATTAGAGAGAGGTATTTTGAAAGAAGGAATGCCAATTTCATTGTGCAAAAGAGATGGCGTTATTGTAAAATCAAGAATTAAAGAACTACACACTTTTGAAGGTTTAGGTCGTAAAAAAGTGCAAGAAGTTATTGCAGGAGATATTTGTGCAATTGTAGGTATTGAAGGATTTGAAATTGGCGATACCATTGCCGATTCTGAAAATCCTGAAGCCTTGCAAACCATTGCCATTGATGAACCAACGATGAGTATGTTATTCACTATTAATGATTCACCTTTCTTTGGAAAAGAAGGTAAATTTGTAACCTCAAGACATATTCGTGACCGTTTGACAAAAGAATTAGAAAAAAACTTGGCAATGAAATTGGGCGAAACCGATTCTGCCGATAAATTTATGGTTTTTGGACGAGGCGTTTTGCACTTATCGGTTTTGATTGAAACCATGAGAAGAGAAGGATACGAATTGCAAATTGGTCAGCCACAAGTAATTATAAAAGAAATTGACGGTAAAAAATGTGAGCCAATTGAAGAATTGACCATAGATTTGCCAGAAAATCTTTCAGGTCGTGCAGTAGAATTTGTTACTTTACGAAAAGGCGAAATGTTAAGTATGGAAACCAAAGGCGAAAGAATGATTGTAAAATTCAACATTCCATCTCGTGGAATTATCGGTTTGCGTAATCAATTATTGACTGCCACTGCTGGAGAGGCTATTATGGCACATCGTTTTATAGGTTATGAACCTTATAAAGGAGAAATTTCGGGTAGAAACAAAGGCTCATTAATTTCTATGGAAAAAGGAAAAGCCATTCCGTATTCGATTGATAAACTACAAGATAGAGGGAAATTTTTTGTGGAACCAAATGCCGAAATCTATGAAGGACAAGTAATTGGAGAAAACTCTCGTGGTGATGATATGTGTGTGAATGTAACCAAAGAGAAAAAACAATCCAATGTTCGTTCTTCAGGAAATGACGAAAAAGCACGGATTATTCCACCAATTATTTTCTCATTAGAAGAAGCTTTAGAATACATTCAAAAAGATGAATATGTGGAAGTTACACCAAAATCTATCCGATTAAGAAAAATTTATTTGACGGAAACTGATAGAAAGAGGTTTAAGGTTTAAATGGTTTAAAATAGTTTAAAGTTGTTAAAAAAAACCTTTCAGAAAGTAATTCTTGGAAGGTTTTTTTATGTTACAACCCTATAATTTCTTTCAAAATAGCAATATATTGATACTGTTGTGGTTATCTTGTGTTAGGACAAAAAAAATGATATAAAAAATCCCAAAACAAACTGTGCTTTGGGATTTTTTTTTCAAAAAAGGATTAATGTCTATTGTTTCACAATCTTTATGGTGGCGGTATTCTGTGCATCATCAATAAAGTTTAAGAAATAAATTCCTGATTTTAAATTAGATACATTAACGGCATTGAATCCAGCATTTATTTTGTTAAATTGAATTTTTCTGCCATTACTATCAATAACTTCCATATTAGCGGTGTTCATAGCCTGAATGTTTAATTCATTATCAATAAGGTTTGAATTTAATTGAATACCCATTGATTCTAACAACTTAAAATTATTCGTTGCCAGAACTGGCTGATACCTATAAGTAAATGTGATAGAATTTCCTATTTCATTTCCAAAAGTATCCACTTGATAAAATTTAAATACATAATCTTGTAAGCTACCATTTCCAGTGTTAGTATTTTTAAAATGATCAAAATTACCATTATTTCCCATTGCAGGAATTTCAGCATAAAATGGATTATCAGTAGGATAATTTGTTGCAGGGGTTACATCACTAATGCATGAGCCTGCAAAACAAAACTCCATTCCGGTACCATCGCCATTTGTAATGCTTACACATCTAATTTTTACTCTAATTGGAGCTGCGGTGGTATTGTTTATATTAAATTTTAATTCGGCTGCATTAGTATTGGCAGTATTAAAAACTAAAACATCATTATTTAAAATTTGTGTTGAAGTTCCAACTTTTGTTACCGTAAATTGTGCATAAGTGTTTAATACAGAGCACAATGCAATTATAATAAATGATATTTTTTTCATGATTATTCAACTATTAAATGTTTACTAAATGATATTCCATTCGTAGAAATATTTACAATATAATTGCCTTGTACCAAATTATTTAATGAAATACTCACAACTTCTTCATTAACAATATTTTGATCATTTCTTTTTTGTACTAATTTACCATTCATATCATATATTTCTATATCATAAATACCAGTTTCTAATCCTTTAATATTAAATTTTTGATTTGATGGATTTGGATATAAAGAAACCTTGTTTGCTATAAACTCATTTTCAGTACTTGACAATGTAGAAAGGACAACTGAACTTGCGTTTACTATTTCACCATTAGTTTGGTCAATTAATACTAAAACTGCGTGTATATTTGCAATATTGCTTGTTGCAGGAACTGTATAATTAAATGTATAATTAACTTGCTGACCATCTGTTATTACAGTTGGAACAGAACCAGTTTGACCTGAATAACCACCTAGCAAAGAACGACCAACATGGTTATAAACCATTTGAGCTGCAGGTACTGGATCTGGCTTTAATTCATATCCACCCATAACTCCATTTGAACCACCAGCGTAGTAATTTACTTGATCGTAACCTGTTGTTGTGCCTGTTACATTATCTTCTGAAATAATTACACCTAATCTATAATTTGCATTTGCAAAAACTGTTCTAAAAATTGCACTAGCGTTTATTACAATATTGTTATCGGTTACTAATCCATTTGCAGTTATGCTTACTGGTGTTGGCAATAATTTTCTTGTATTTAAGTTGTTTTCCATTATGGATTGTGAAACTGAAGCGCCTTTAACAACTCTATCAACATTCATTCCTGGAAAACCAGTAATTCCAGCACCCGAATTATAAGCTGCAACAGTCATTGGATTACTTGAACCATTATGAACCGCTACACCTATAAATTCGTTAGGGTAAGTAGTTGTCATATAATTCATAGCAACTGACCCTCTTGGACACCAACCACACCATGTACCTGTTCCTTCTTCAAATAATACTTTCTTTGGGGAATTTTGACTTATTGTATTAAATTTTTTAGAACTAGCGTTATCACTAGGCATACCATCTGCTAGATTATTTACTGCGGAAATATTGACAGTTATATTTTTTTCTAAAATAGAACTATATTGTACTGTAATTGGATGATTAATTGTAGCAGAAGTACCAGGAGCTATTGAAGTTGATATTACAGATGAATGATCCATCCCATCATTCCAATTTACTGTTAGGTTAGTTATTGCATTAACACCCTGATTCTTTACATTTAATGATAATGTATTTGCAGTATTTGTTAGAGAATACCTTTGTAAATTTGATGAAATTAGTTGTGCATCGTTTGAAGCTAAACTTTTCAATTTTATGTTATCAATAACCAAGTAATAAATATCATTACAATTAAAGTGTCTAAAACTAATGTATACAGATTGTCCAATATAGCTTGTTAAATTAATTTGTTTTGCATTAAACCCTCCGGGTGCTGCAATTGTTGTCTCAAAAACGGGTGTTGTTGCAATAATCCCCGTTGGAGTATTTACTGTAGTAACATAAACTGCGTAATGTTCATTGGGGTAACTTGTAGAAGTCGCATAATTATATTCAAGGAAAAGATTAGGTGCTGTCACAGCTGTTAAATCAATTAAAGAAGAGGTAACGAGGTTATCAGGTGTTATAGCAGTTGATGTTGCATTGATATAGGAAAATGAAACTAGTGATTGTGTTCCAAAATTTGTGTTAATGCTGTTGGCATTTAATAGCGACCAGTTAAATGTATCTGAATTTAAGTCTGTTGCTACCCATCCGTTAAGACCTCCTTCAAAGTTTTCAGAATAGTAAGTTGTTTGTGCATTTCCTTGTAATGAAACAAGTAATATTGCTAAAAAAATAGTAATTTTCTTCATTTTTTTTATATTTAGTTGGTTAATTTTAATTTAACTGCAAGTATAATAAAAAAAAACCGTCTTAAAAAAATTTAAAACGGTTTTTTTAAAATATTGACCGACAAAAGGTCTTATTTTAATTCTATCACATAAAAATCAAAAGGTTGAATGTAATAAATCAATTAAAATTCAAAAACTAAAGTTGCGGTTATTACATCTTTAACGGTAGTCATTTTTGCAGTGTCTGTAAGCCCTTGATTAAAAAATGATTGTTGGGAATCTCTTGATGTGGTGATGTAGGCAAAATCAAGTTTTGTATCTCCCCAACTGTATCCTAAACCTGTTGAGTATCCTTTTAAATCGCCCATAACATCTTTATTTTTATATGGGCTTTCTTCAAATCGATAACCGCCACGAATACTCCATTGTTTTAGTTTTATTTCGCCACCTAATTTTATTTCTTTTGCAGTTGTTAGTGCATTTTTGATGTCGTTATTCGTATTATTTGTCGCAGGATTTGTAAATTGACTATTAGGTCCAAATTGTGTACCACTATAATTTTTTATGCCGTAATCTAAACTAAACAAGGCTTTTTTTTCAAAAACATAAGCAAAACTACCTGTCAGTTTGCTTGGCGTTCTTAAGTTATATGGATCGTAAATATTGATAACTTTTGGATTTACAATATCGGTTGGCAAGGTTCCTGAAGTATTTTTGCTTATTGCTGATAAATCCTGAACAAACTCATCGTTTAAATGAAACCATGTTGGGGATTGATAAGTTAGCCCAAAACGAACCTCTTTACTGGCTTTTGCAATGGCTCCTAATTGAAACGAAAATCCTGTACCATAGGTATAAAATTCGTTGTTAAATCTAACACTGCTTACCATTGCTGTTGCATCAAGCGGATTGTTGTTGTTTTCATAAAACTTTGAAGTTTGTCTATAATCGGTCGAATTGAAGTTTAAATTTAATCCAATACTTAACCAATTTTGGTATTGTGCCGATCCATTTAATGAAATTTTACTGTTATATCCTACCGATGACACGCTATTTTCTTGATAATAATTGCCTCCAGGTCGAACGCCGTTAGTATAAATGGTATTAGAAGCATTATTCACTAATGGGTTTATAACATACCCTTGATATCCTAAATACGCTTGTTGATCGCCAAAATTCAATTCGTCATAATAGTAATAATCTAAAGCATCTTTTCTAATTCCATTTATTCCGTTGTGTGCATTGGCATAATACAAAAAGTAATTAGCAACAGAGTTTGTTGGGTTTGTTCCTGCCGAAAATAAACTATTGCTAAAATTGTCATTTTCATAATTTATGGCAAATACAAATTTGTTCCAATCGTCTTTCTTGTTATAATTATCAAAAACAAAAACACCACCTGCCTGACTGATATCTAATGTGTTTTTATTCTCTGAAGTGTTTCTGCCAAAATAGTTAGAATCATTCGATTTATTAAAATTAGCTAACGAAACAGTTGCTTGATTATTTATAAAAATTGCCGAAGATGCAGGGTTTATACTAATGGCAGATAAATCGCCACCTAATGCCCCAAAAGCACCACCCATTGCACTATACCGTGCTGTACCGTTTATGTTTGATTGTGCTAACCTTACCGCATCATTAATATCCTGTGCTTGTGTGGTTATTATTGACAATCCTATCATTATTATTGATAATTTTTTCATCTGATTATAATATTTATTTTTTTAATAGATTACCTGTCTGTTTATTGTCAGGTTAAATGTTTTAATAATCCTTAATATTGCCTGATTATTATAAAATGTTATTTCATAATAATTATGCTTTTTTGATAGTAGATTTTTAATTAAAAATTATTGAATATCAATTATCTACGACCGCCACCGCCAGATCTACCACCACCACTATTTTCTCCACCAGAACTTGGTGACGGACTATAACTTCTTGGAGATGAGTTTGACGACTCACTTCGTGTTGGGGTGTAACTTCTTGGTGCAGTTTCAGTTGTTGTATTGCTTCTTGGATTGCTGTAAGTAGGTCTTGGTTCTGATTGAACAGGATCTACGGCAGCATTACTTCCTGGATTGCTGTAAGTAGATCTCGGATTATTGCTTCTTGGATTTGAATCTACATTATCACGATCTCTAACAGGATTACCAATACTTTCACTTCTAGGGTTTGTATTGCTTCTAGGGGTCAAAACATTTCTAGGACTCCCATCGGAATAGGTTTGTTGTCCTCTTGGAGTTATATTATCTCTTATACCACCAATATTGCTTCGTGGAGCTGATTGTTCTCCTCTTGGATTTATATTATCTCTTATCTTATTACTGCTACCATAAAAACCATTATTGTTGATGTAATTACCAGACGCTCCGCCTCTTCGATTTCCACCCTGATTACTGTAGGTATATCCGTTGTTGTAATTATTTCCATAATAATATCCATAATTCCCATATCCGTAGCCGTAATATGGATTTCCATAATACCCATAATAAGGATGATTCCAGCCATAATAACCACCATACCAATAATCATTATATCCCCAACTCCAGTTCCAACTTGGACCATACCAATAATTATGATATCCCCAATAATTTGGACTTCCACAGTAATTACTATATCCCCAATTGTTGCCATAAAAATTTACAGTAACATTATCATTAGCGGCAGTACCCCAACCCGAATAACTGGTATTACTACTGTCATTATTAACATTGTTATTACTTACAGTATCTTTAATAGAACTATAACTATCAACATTATTAAGAACTTCTGGTGCCGTACCATTTCTTTGCATCTTATAAAAATAATCTTTGTATTTGCTCTCCTCTGCGGGTTTTATACTTTCAGCAACTTTCTTTTCAGCATTGCTATAAATTCCATCGTTATCATAATAAGACTTATTTTGATAACTGCCACACGAAGTAGCAACAAATACAATCAATCCAAATATTGAATAAATGGAGATTTTTTTAGTAGAAAAATAATTAGTTTTCATATCTATAATATTTTTATTGTTAGACAGTACAAAAATAGTTAGTTTTGCCAAACTATTATGTTAAAATATGTTAAACAAATATTGTGCCAAACTTTTTTATGAGTAAAAATTTAACAACAAGACAAGAAGACTATTCAAAATGGTATAACGAATTGGTCGTGAAGGCTGATTTGGCGGAGAATTCAGGCGTTCGAGGATGTATGGTTATCAAACCTTATGGCTATGCCATTTGGGAAAAAATGCAAGCCGAATTAGATCGAATGTTTAAAGAAACAGGTCATCAAAACGCTTATTTTCCTCTTTTTGTACCCAAAAGTATGTTTGAAGCCGAAGAAAAAAACGCTGAAGGCTTTGCAAAAGAGTGTGCCATTGTAACCCATTATCGGTTAAAAAATGACGAAAACAACAAAGGAAAGCTAATTGTAGATCCAAAAGCCAAGTTAGAAGAAGAACTTATTGTTCGACCAACCAGCGAAGCAATTATTTGGAGTACTTATAAAAACTGGGTGCAGTCATATAGAGATTTACCATTACTAATTAACCAATGGGCTAATGTTGTTCGATGGGAAATGAGAACCCGTTTGTTTTTAAGAACAGCCGAATTTCTTTGGCAAGAAGGACATACTGCACATGCCACAAAGACGGAAGCCATTGAAGAATCGGAAAAAATGATGCAAGTTTATGCTGATTTTGCCCAAAATTTTATGGCAATACCTGTTATAAAAGGATTAAAAACCGAAAGCGAGAGATTTGCTGGAGCAGAAGAAACCTATTGTATTGAAGCCTTGATGCAAGACGGAAAAGCTTTGCAGGCAGGAACTTCGCACTTTTTAGGTCAAAACTTTGCTAAAGCATTTGATGTAAAATTCACAAATCAAGAAGGAAAATTAGAACATGTTTGGGGTACTTCTTGGGGCGTTTCTACAAGATTAATGGGGGCATTAGTAATGACACACTCGGATGATAATGGATTGGTTCTGCCACCAAATTTAGCCCCAATACAGGTAGTTATTGTGCCTATATATAAAAGCGACGAAGAGTTAAACAAAATAACAATCGTAGCTAATGATTTGATGAATAACCTAAAAAAATTAGGATTATCAGTTAAATTTGATAGCAGAACGACACAAAAACCAGGTTTTAAATTTGCCGAATGGGAACTAAAAGGAGTTCCTATTCGAATTGCCATTGGTCCTAAAGATTTAGAAAACAACTCCTTCGAGCTTGCTCGTCGAGATACTTTAAGTAAAACAACCGTTTCTAAAAATGATATCGAAAACTACATTAATGATTTGTTAGTTCAAATACAAAAAGAAATGTTTGATAAAGCATTAGCTTATAGGGAGTCGCATATTACTGAAGTCAATTCGTTTGAAGAGTTTAAAGAAATATTAGAAACCAAAGCAGGATTCGTATCTGCACACTGGGATGGCACGGCGGCCACCGAAGAAAAAATAAAAGATTTAACCAAAGCAACCATTCGTTGTATACCATTAGACCGTAAATTAGAAGACGGAGTGTGTATGTTAACAGGTTCAAAATCAATAGGTAGAGTATTATTTGCAAAAGCCTATTAAAATTTATTATCTAAAAATCACCAAAATGAATAGGCAAAGGCCTTAATGTTGTCAAAAAAAAATAATCTGTGAATTACTTATCTGTTGAAAATATATCAAAATCATTTGGTGAAAGAACACTTTTTGAGAACATTTCGTTTGGAATTAATAAAGATCAAAAAATTGCTTTTATTGCAAAAAATGGTTCAGGAAAAACCTGTATAATGAAAATTATTAATGGCGAAGATGAGCCAGACACAGGACAAGTGATTGTTCGGAAAGGAATAAATATGGCTTTTTTAAGTCAGGATGCAAATTTGCAAGAGGAATTGACTATTGAGGAGAGTATTTTTGCCAGTGATAATGAAGTTTTAAAAGTAATAGAACAATATGAAAAAGCATTAGAAAATCCAGACGATGCAGATGCCTATCAGGCGGCTTTTGACAAAATGGATGCTTTTAATGCTTGGGATTTTGAAACACAGTATAAACAAATTTTATTCAGATTAAAGTTAGAAGATTTTAAATTGAAGGTAAAAAATTTATCAGGAGGACAAAAAAAAAGATTAAGTTTAGCAATTATATTAATTAACAGGCCAGATTTATTAATACTAGACGAACCAACCAATCATCTTGATTTAGAGATGATTGAATGGTTAGAAAGTTATTTTGCTAAAGAGAATATTACACTATTTATGGTAACTCATGACAGGTTTTTTCTAGAACGAGTTTGTAATGAAATTATAGAATTAGACAACGGAAAACTATATCAATATAAAGGTAATTATTCTTATTATTTAGAGAAAAAAGAAGAACGAATAGCTTCAGAAAACAGCAGCGTAGATAAAGCTCAAAACCTATTTGTCAAGGAGTTAGAATGGATGCGAAGACAACCTAAAGCACGAACCACAAAATCAAAATCTCGTCAAGATGATTTTTATCTAATTAAAGAGAAAGCACAAAGTAGAAGGCGAGAAAATGCAGTTGAACTCGAGATAAATATGGAGCGATTGGGCAGTAAAATTATTGAGTTGCACAAAGTGAGTAAAAAATTTAAGGATAGAGTGATTTTAGATAATTTTAGTTTCGATTTTCAACGGGGAGAGCGAATTGGTATAATCGGTAAAAATGGAACAGGAAAATCAACATTTTTAAACTTAATTACAGGTACAATTCCTGCAGATTCTGGCAAAGTAATTACAGGAGACACCATAAAAATGGGTTATTACACCCAGTCAGGGATTAATCCAAAACCAGGTCAAAAGGTAATTGATATTATCAAAGAATATGGAGAATACATTCCGCTTACTAAAGGAAAAATTATATCAGCAGGGCAGTTATTAGAACGATTTTTATTTGATAGAAAAAAACAACACGATTTTGTCGAAAAACTCTCAGGTGGCGAATTAAAAAGGTTATATTTATGTACAGTTTTGATACAAAATCCTAATTTCTTGATTCTTGACGAACCTACTAATGATTTGGACATTGTTACTTTAAATGTTTTGGAAAGTTTTTTAATGGATTATCCAGGTTGTTTACTCGTTGTAAGCCACGATAGATATTTTATGGATAAAATTGTAGACCATTTATTTGTGTTTAGAGGTAATGGTGTTATCGATAATTTTCCAGGAAATTATTCTGATTTTAGAGCCTACGAAGACAGCGTTGAACCTAAAAAATTAGACAGCGTTAATACAGAAAAAAAAGATTGGAAAAGTCCTCACAATAATGGAAATTTAACTTTTAATGAACAGAAAGAGTATCAAAAAATAGAAAAAGAAATTAAAGATTTAGAGTTAGAGAAAAATAAAATAGAACAACTTTTTACCGAAAATAAAATAGATAACATCGATCAGAAAGCTAATGAATTACAACAAATCATTAATAAAATAGAACTAAAAGAAGAAAGATGGTTTGAATTGAGTGCAAAATCAGGACTATAAATTTTGCTCAAACAACTGATTCTCATTCAAAGCAGCATAACGAACATTAATAACCGTGTTATTGGAATTTATAACAAAAGCAACAATTCCTATTTCAGAAGGATTTGTAATAAAATCTGGAAGTGTTAATGGAATTGTAGTACTAAAATTTTTAGAAATTGTTAATCCAAATAAAGTGTTTTCTGTAATAGCATCACCTAAAGGATTGGTAAATGAATATTTTAATACATGATTATGAACATAATTTGGTATTGGATTCTGACCTCCATAATAATTACTTGTATAATTGGTCTGATCTCTAATTAAATGATTTTCAATAACATAAACTACCAATCGAAGGTTTTCGGAGTAAGTTTGTGCAAACTTTATTTTTGCATCAACATTTAACCTCCCATTCTCAATTTTTGAATTTATTGCAAGACCTAATCCACAATTATTACCTGTTAATTTCTTCACATCATTAAGATTTAAAGATTCTGGAATTGTCCATAATTCTGTCCTATTTAACCTCACCTCTGGATATCTAGTAGTATTTACTGGAAAAAAATATTGCTTTAAAATTGCCGTATTTGGGGTTATCCAAGGGTCGCTGCTTCCACCATGAATGGCAACCGTAACACTCTTATCAGTAACAGTAGGAACCAAGTCAATTGCCTGCGACACTCGAGTACAATAACCACACCATGTTCCTGTATAATCCTCAATCAAAACTCGTTTTTTGAAATAACCAGAAACCGCAGGAACATCAACAGTACTTTCAACAGGAACTTCCTTTACTACAGTTTCACTACAAGAAAATGAAATAATAAATATAATTGAATAAAGAATAAATTTTAGATTTTTCATGATTATGAAATTAATGGTTACAAATAAAACAAAATATATTTTATTTTAAAAATAATAATTCATTTATTTGTAAAAAAATTATCAAAATACGCAAAAAAAATATTCTTTTTACTCCTTACAAAGTACAATTACCAACAGTTAGTTATTCCATATTAAAAAATAAATAAAATAATCAGATGAAAAAAATATCATTACTATTACTATTTGTTGGGTTCAATTTATTTGCCCAAAAACAATTACCAGCATTAAGTTTAAACAATTTAGAAGGAAAAAGCATCGTTTTGAAAACTGAATTTGCTGAAAAAGATAAACTTTATATCTTCTCATTTTGGGCAACTTGGTGTACGCCTTGTATTGCTGAATTAGAAGAATTTAACGATTTGCAAGCGGACTGGAAAAAAGAAGTTAACTTTGAAATAATTGCGGTAGCTACCGACGATGCTCGAACTCAAAAACGAGTAAAACCATTAGTTAACGGAAAAGGTTGGGAGTATAAAGTATTGTTAGACAGCAATCAGGATTTTAAAAGAGCGATGAATATTGTGAATATTCCATATACAATTGTGGTAAAAAATGGCGAAATTGTACATATTCAAAATGGCTATACACCAGGAAATGAAAATGAATTATTAGAAAAATTAAAATCTTTATAAATCGAAAAAACACCATAATTGAAGGCTCAAAAAGATAAAGAAGCATCATATTAATCTTCCACTCTTCAATGAAAATAAAATAATCAACAGATGAAAAACATATTCTTAATTATAATAATTGCCACAACATATACATACAGTCAGGAGAAATCTTCCGTCTTCGGAGGATTTGAATCAAATTCTCAATGGTATTTGAATGATGAAAATTTAAAAGATGAATTTAATATTGGTGTAACACATCCTGATTATCCGTTGCAAAGCAATAATTATCTGACCTTAAATTATAAAAACAAAAACTGGTTTTCGGGTATTCAATTTGAAAGTTATCAAGACAGAAGCGTTAATGACAACGAATTATTAAATTTGAATCCCAATTATAAAAAATCAAATGTAGGCACTTATTTTTTGCAATATAAAACAGAGAAAATTGATATTACCGCAGGTTATTTTTATGAACAATTTGGTAACGGATTACTTTTCAGAGGTTGGGAAGATAGAACTTTAGGTATCAATAATGCCCTTCGGGGGGGGCGGATTATTTTTAAACCAACCAAATATTTAACTTTAAAAACCATTTATGGACAACAACGAAGCGGTTTTAATGTATCGGAAGGAAAAATATATGGAACTGATTTAGAAATTGCTCTTTCAAATCTATTCAAATTTAATACCACCGAATTATCTCTTGGACTAACTTATGTGGGTAGAGATGAGGTTACAACGGTTATAAACCCAAGTTTTAAGAATTTAACAAACGCTTTTGGAGGTAGAATTAGTATCTCTCACCAATCATTTTATGCCTCTACCGAGTTTGATTACAAATCAAAGGATGCTATTGTTTACGATGGTATTATTAAAGATAACTTTCTAAAAACAGGAAATGCCTTATTATTAAATGTTGGATATTCAAAAAAAGGTTTCGGAATTGACGGTACAGTTAGAAGACTTGAAAATATGAGTTTTTTTTCCGAAAGAGCTGCAAAAGGCAACAAATATAACGATAAAATTATGAATTTTATTCCGAGTTTAACCAAACAACAACATTATAATGTAGCCAATATTTATGTATATCAATCACAACCAAGCGTATTATTGTATGATTATAGTGTGGTAAAAGCTGGTGAAATTGGCGGTCAAATAGATATATTTTATAACTTTAAAAAAGGAACAGCAATTGGCGGAAAAAACGGAACAAAAATTGCATTAAACATTTCTGATTGGAATGCTTTAGGTGGAACTTTTGTAATCACAAGTCCACAAGATTACCAAACAGATTTTATTGGATTTGGTAAAAAATATTACACGGATTATAATTTAGAAATAGAAAAAAAATGGAATAAAAACTGGCAATCTTCCTTTTCATATATTAATCAATATTATAATAAATTAACAATAGATAGGGTAGGAGCAGTAAGAACCAATATTATAGCTGCAGAGACCACCTATAAAATGCCTAACTCAAAATCAATTAGACTAGTAGCAGAACACCTTTGGGCTGATTCTGACAAAAAAAACTGGGCAGCATCTACAGTAGAATTTAATGCAAATTCTAAATTTTCATTTTATGTTTCGGATATGTATAATTATGGAAATGACAAAGATTATTACAGAAATCATTACTATAATTTAGGAGGATCGTACAGAAAAAAAGCCACCAGAATTGCACTAAACTACGGCCGTCAAAGAGGTGGCTTGTTGTGCGTTGGCGGAATTTGCAGAGTTGTTCCAGAAAGTTCGGGCGTTAGTTTATCGTTGAACACTTCGTTTTAACCCAGATTACGCATTAGAAATCTATTCCAAACTCAAACTACTTCAAAAATAAGCACTTACTCCTATTTTTAAATTCAAAATACAAAAGTATTCTTTCTTCAAAAATAGTCCGTGAGCACTTATTTTTATTGCATTTTGAGTTTTCATAACGAAGTCTAATGCGTAATTTGGGTTTAAAAACACCAATTATACAAAACCTTTCAGGAAAATAATTTTTTGGAAGTTTTTTTTGTTTAAGAAATTAGAAACTTACTTCTTTGTGTATCAAAAATAATATTTTCATCCTTGAATAATGCTTTAAAATTACCGTTCTCTATAAAATAATAAGGTTTATCTTGCAACACTTGTTCATGGGTCATTAAAATCATCTCGTCGCTAATTTGTATTGCCATATCAATATCGTGGGTCGAAAAAAGAATACATTTATGGGTTTCAACCGTTAGTTTTTTGAGTAATTTAAACAACGAAACTTTATGCAATAAATCTAAATGTGTGCTAGGCTCATCAAGGATTATAATTGGAGTGTCTTGTGCTAATGCTCTTGCAATCAATACTTTTTGAAGCTGCCCGTCGCTAATTTCATAATGCTTTTTATCTTGTAGATGTTTAATTTCGGTAATTTGCATCGCCCATTCTATTTTTTCTAAATCCAAAACAGAAAGTTTGCCTATCCAATTGGTATAGGGTTGTCTGCCAAGAGCTACTAATTCAAAAACAGTCAAATTGCTGGGTGGTAATTTTTCTGTCAGAACAAGACTTAAATTTTGAGCAATTGCACTAATTTTTAAACTTTGAATCTCATTTCCGTTCAAAAAAACTGCTCCTTGAATAGGCTTTTGTATGCCTGTAAGTGTTTTTAAAAGTGTCGATTTTCCTATTCCATTTGCTCCAATTAATGAAATTAATTGTCCTTCTGAAAAATTCAAATTTAGGTTTGAGGCAACAACAACGACCCCCTTTTTTGTAGTATAACCAATGCTTAAATCTTTTGTATGGAGTATATTGTTCATTTATTTTGTACTAAAAAACTTTTAATTCGTGGTATCACTCTCAATAACACCATCTCTCAAACGGATAACACGGTGTGCATAAGCCGCAATATCCTCCTCGTGAGTAACTAAAATTACGGTGTTTCCTTGTGCATGAATATCTCCAAAGAGTTTCATAATCTCGACCGATGTTTTACTATCAAGATTCCCCGTAGGCTCGTCTGCCAAGATAATTGATGGTTTATTAACCAAGGCTCGTGCAATAGCAACCCGCTGCCGTTGTCCGCCTGATAATTGATTGGGCTGATGATCCATCCTGTCGCCAAGGTTTACTTGATTTAAAACTTCTGTTGCTCGTGCATTCCTTTCGGTTTTCGAATACCCTGCATAAATCATTGGAAGGGCAACATTGTCCAGAGCGGTAGTTCGGGGTAATAAATTAAAGGTTTGAAAAACAAAACCAATTTCTTTATTACGAATTTCTGCCAAATCATCGTCGTGCATTTGAGAAACATCTTTTCCATTCAGAATATAACTACCAGAAGTAGGGGTGTCCAAACAACCTAAAAGGTTCATCAATGTTGATTTTCCAGATCCTGATGGTCCCATTAGTGCTACATATTCGCCTTTATTTATCTGCAAATCAATGCCTCTTAAAACATAAACAATCTCGTTACCCAGAACAAAATCTCGTTTAATATTAGTAATATTTATTAATGCTTCCATTTTTAGATTAATTAGAAAATTAGATTAATTAGAAAATTCACAACTCACAACTCATTTGTAGTTTATTATTTAAAAATGTTACAAAATTAAACCCGAATCACAAAATGTTCTTTAACTTGTTCGGATCTAAAAAAAACAAAGCCCCAATAGAAAGTATCAATAGTAACGGTAACTTTCGGATGATTTTTTATAGTTTCCCAAGCGGTTTCTCTATCAGTACTCCAATGAATGTCATCAAAAATCCAAACGGAATGGTTAGTAATAGTGGGCAACAAGTTTTCAAAATACTGCAAAGTAGCTTCCTGAGAATGCTTTCCATCAAAATAAATAAGGTCATAATTAACATTTGACAATTGCTGATTTTTAAAATAATCACCAAATTCGGTATCTATTAAATGAATATTATTAAGATTGAATTTTTGAAACTGCAATCGAGATTGATTTAATGTTTCTGAACATCTTTCTAACGAAAAAATATTAGCAGACTTGTTTCCTAAACCCATAGCAAGGCTTGATAATCCTAATGAAGTGCCAATTTCTAAAACAGATTTAGGTTGAAAATATCGAACAACTCTAAAAAGTAATTTAGCCCTACGGGTTGATATTCCAGCAGTTTTAGCAATTTGTGCCACTTCTCTTTTAGTTGATTTAAAAACCCTCGAACCAGCTCTAAAATTAGTTACATCAATAAGCGTTTTGTTGTTTAAAACAGCTTTTTTATAACAGGATAATGCTTGATAATCAGTATAAATAACAGTATCATAAAAACATTTAGTAACCAAATGATAAACAAACGGAGAGTGAACTCCGTGATGATTTTTTGATTGCCAAATAAATTTTAGATATGAAAAAATTAAGTGCATTTGGTGGTATTATTAAAATAAACTGCCCCAGTATTATTAAAAATAGGAGCAGTTTATAAACAAAAAAAAACAAAAAAATAAAAAAAATCACTCTACCCAAACTTTTACCTTAACTGGCACAAGACTTGGATTATTAACTACCAAAAACACCCCATCAGGAGCAAGATTAACCGCTAACCTGCTTCGGGTTTCGCCCACTTCTAGCAATACTGGATCTGCCCCTTCAGTATTTGTTGTGGTCGATAGGCTAAAAGAAACCCCTTCGTTTCCTATATTTTGAATGGTATAAAAAGTATCTGCATTATATATTGTTGCAGTGTGAACTGTCGATACCGTTCTTGATGCTATTGTAAGCTCGATGGTTGGGGTGGCAATGCTACCATTGGTATCAATAGCACGGGCAGCGTTATACATATTATACATATTTGGGTTTGAAACCTCAAGGGTTCGAACTAAAATATCTAATTTATCATTAAACAAACTGCGAATTTGGTCAATAATCAACGGAATATTTTCGTTATCAGTTTTGCGTTTGTCAATGGCAAGTGAGGGGTCAGAAACCGAATCGGTAAAACTATTTAGTACCGTGTTAAAAGCAGTCAAATCAGTCGCTGTTAAATTATATGGGGCTAATGATGCCATTATTGGAGTAGCCAAATTTTTAATAATATTTGCGTTCGATATCAATTCATCTTCAGAGCAAGAGTACCATTTGGACGATGGATAATCGGCTTTTTTTTGTAAAATCAAATCATTGCTATTAACTGCAAATCCAGCCAAAGCGTTGCTAAATTTTAAACAAACTGTTTCTAATAATTTACGAATGTTTTGTTTAGTTATAGCCACCCCAGTCAGGTCGGTACGGCTACCCGTGTCGGTAGTAATAAGGCTGTCAATCAAAGTGTTTAGCTGGGTAAATTGTGCCGATACACCCGGAATAGCATTGAGGGTTGTGGCGTTTATACGCCCAAAATTACGCACTTTGAGTGCCATACTAAAAAAAGATTCATTATTTTTTGTCATTGTAATTAAGTTTTAAAGTTAATAATTACAGCAAACCTATTACATATTTTTAAGATATGCAATAGGTTAGGGTTAATTTTTTTTGTAACGCAAAGACTATATGATGTAGTTATTAATAAATCATAAAAAAGTATTGGATAATATTTTACTATCAATAAATAGTTTTATATAAAGTTTAAAAACAATTGATATTGATTATTAAACTAATTTGTATGTATTTTTTTAATTCAAATGTGTTTTAAGTATATTTAATATATTAATTACTATTCAAAACATATCACTTACTATATTTAATATAGTAACTAATATTATTATTATAGTAAATGATATTAATAATATATCAATATATATTTATATAATATTAAAAAATATTAATAATATAAAAAATATATGTTTTATAATATAAATTTATATTATTATAATATTAAATAAAAAATATATCTATATTTGCAAAAACAAATCCTTATGATACGACGCAAAAAACGAGGCACACTAAAACCAAACACAAGCAGTATTGTATTAAATATACTTCCAGTGCTTATGGTTCGTAATATTAAAACCCCATTTACCTACCTGACAAAATTAGGGATATGTCCTGCAAGTGCAAGTAAGATGTTAAATGGCAAAGCAGTACAAATCAATTTCAAACAATTAACCAACCTTTGTTTGCACCTTAATTGTACCCCTAACGATTTATTTGCCATTAGAGAAATGAGCCTTCCACCTATACATCAGCTCAATAAATTAGAAATATACAGCGAAGTACCGATAACAGATTTGGATGAAAACTGGAATATAAAAAGCATTAAAGAAGCAAAAGATTTGAAGTTAAAAGGAGGGATTGTGAATTTATAATTATATTTGCAATAATATTATTTTAAAATAAATACTATGAAATTGAATCTGAAAAACTTGGGTGCTATAAAAGATGGGACAATTGATTTGTCAAAAAGAATAAATATACTTTGCGGTCAAAATAATACAGGTAAAACCTATTTATCATTTGTAATTTATGCTCTAACTCGTGAAAAATTTAGTAGAAGTCCTTTAAAATTTGAATTAGCCAGTTTGATAGAAAACGGAGAAGTTACCATAAACTCAGACACTAAAACATTATATGATTATTTGATAAATTTATTATCTGATATTAAATCTAATTTAGATACCATTTTTGGAATTTCAGAAGAAGTTGCACAAAAAATGTTTAAGGATTTTGAATTAAATTTAATGATTACAGAAACAGAATTTAATCAAAAATATATAGAATTAAATTTTAAAGAGCAAATACAAATAGGGGAGTATCGATTTAATTTTAAAAAAAATACTGACACCCCTACCGTTATTATAGGGTTAATTGACGGTATCGATTATTCTGAAATTTTAAACGACCATTTGATTTTAATAAAACTTACCTCAATATTAATTAATCGAATTGTTCTTTTTCCTATCACAAAATCAGTAATTTTTACAGTCGAGAGGAATTCAATATTCACATTTAGTAAAGAACTATCTATTAATAGAAATTTATTAATAGACCAAATGCAAAAGTTAAATAATGGCGAAAAACTAGACCCCTTTGAACTGCTACAAGGAGGGTCAAATAGATATCCGATAGCGATTAAAGACGGATTAACTATATCTGATGATTTAACAGCATGGTCAAATAAAAAGAGTGTATATTATGATTTTGCGACAGAAATTGAACAAAAACTTTTGAATGGGACATTAGAAGTAAATAAAAAAAGTGGGGCATTAGAATTTATTTCAAATAAAAATAAAAATTTAAAACTCCCCATTCATATGTCTGCCTCAATCGTTAAAACTTTATCAAGCGTAATTTTTTATTTAAAATACAGTGCAGAGAAAAATGACTTAATAATAATTGACGAGCCAGAAATGAATCTGCATCCTGATAATCAAATAATTTTAACAAAAGTTTTTGCAAAACTATACAATAAAGGATTTAGATTATTTATCAGCACCCATAGCGATTATGTAGTTAGAGAAATTAATAATTTAATAATGGCATCATCATTAAATGAAAACTCAAATGCAGAATTAAAAAACATATACTCATCAGATGAAATTATTAAACCAAACGATGTAAATGTTAATTACTTTAATTTTATAAAAGCAAATGCAACACAGCTATCAATTAAAAAAATTGAAGTAACTACAACAGGATTCGAAGTCGAAAGTATAGACAATGAAATAAATGCTCAAAATGAAAGGGCAATGGATTTGTTTTATGAAATTAATAAAGAGTATTAAAATGAGTTTTATTATAGACCTTAAAAAACACATCAATAATGTAGCCGAAATTTCAGGTGTTGAAAGAAATACATTAATTGAAAAAAAAGTTAAGCCATTTACAAAAGTTCAATTACAAACCGAAAGAGTTTATTTACTATATGACTTTGAACGATTAAAAGACCCATTTCCATTCTTTGAAAAAACGGAAGACACAAAAGGATTAAATGCAATTGCGGATTATGTAATTTTCACAGAAAACAAAGATAAATTATGGGCAGTTATAATTGAGTTAAAAAACGGAAAGGGAAACCCTAAAAATCAAATATTTGCAACAAAACAATTTGCAAGTTATTTAATAGAGTCAATTAATAGACAATGTAAAAAAGAATATAAAGTTGAAATTCGTGGCATTGCATATTCCAAATTATATAGACCAACTACGAATTTAAAAAAACCATATGATAAATATAATAACACCTATATATCTGGAAATAAGTTAAACCTAACTAACTTTTTAATATAGCTATACAATCTTTATTTATCTTTGCCTACGAAATATAAGAAAATGACCTTCAATTTATTAAAAAAAGACCCACAAACCAAAGCCCGAGCAGGAACAATAACCACCGATCACGGCATTATTGAAACCCCAATTTTTATGCCCGTTGGCACCGTAGCCTCCGTAAAAGGAGTGCATCAACGAGAATTAAAAAACGAAATCAATCCCGATATTATACTTGGCAATACCTATCATTTATATTTGCGTCCAAAACTTGAAGTACTAGAAAAAGCAGGAGGCTTACATAAATTTATGAACTGGGACAGAAATATACTCACCGATTCAGGCGGATATCAAGTATATTCACTGTCAGCCAACAGAAAAATAAAAGAAGAAGGCGTAAAATTTAAAAGCCATATAGATGGCTCCTATCATTTCTTTTCGCCCGAAAATGTAATGGAAACCCAACGAACCATCGGAGCCGATATCATTATGGCATTCGATGAATGCACCCCCTATCCGTGCGATTATCGATATGCACAACGGTCAATGCACATGACCCATCGTTGGTTGGATAGATGCATCAATCATTTAACAAAATTGCCCTACAAATATGACTATGAGCAAAGCTTTTTCCCAATAGTTCAGGGTTCTACTTACAAAGATTTAAGAGAACAATCAGCAACCTATATAGCCAATTCCAATCAACAAGGCAATGCCATCGGCGGATTATCCGTTGGCGAACCTGCCGAAGAAATGTATGCCATGACCGAAATTGTTTGCAACATTTTACCCGAAGACAAACCCCGATATTTAATGGGAGTTGGCACACCGATAAACATTCTCGAAAACATAGCACTCGGCATCGATATGTTCGATTGTGTAATGCCCACCCGAAATGCCCGAAACGGAATGCTGTTTACCGCAAACGGCACCATAAACATCAAAAACAAAAAATGGGAAGCCGATTTTTCGCCAGTCGATGAAATGGGACACACCTTTGTAGATACCGAATACACCAAAGCCTATTTGCGACATCTTTTTGCAGCCAATGAGTATTTGGGCAAACAAATAGCCACTATTCACAACCTTGGTTTCTATATGTGGCTCGTGCGAGAAGCCCGAAAACACATCATAGCAGGCGATTTTAGAGAATGGAAAACAATGATGGTAAAAAATATGAGTCAAAGATTATAAATTTTCAGAAGCAACACAACAGGCATTTTCAATAAACCATATTCCTGCTGTCATTCCAAAAAATTTGGCAAGAAAAATGCCAAAATTGTTTTTCCCTTCCATCAGGGCTATTTGAATAATTGTATTGCTTTTCGACAAAGGTTTGCAAAAATGATACTATCACAATAATTGATTTTATTACAAATCTTAAAAAACAATTTGGGCTATAAACCCAAATTACGCATTAGAAATCTATTCCAAACTCAAACTACTTCAAAAATAAGCACTTACTCCTATTTTTAAATTCAAAATACAAAAGTATTCTTTCTTCAAAAATAGTCCGTGAGCACTTATTTTTATTGCATTTTGAGTTTTCATAACGAAGTCTAATGCGTAATTTGGGTTAAACCAACCGCAGCCGAAGTAATTCCTAACAAGATACCCTCCTAAAAAAGCGTATAAGTTTTATAATTGTAATGTTACAATTATAAAACTTACACGCTTTTTGATACACTACCAAAAACAATCTTAATCAAGTTTTTGGAGCCCGCCTAAATTACAACGAATTTTAAATTTATTGTTTAATCTCAATCGGAGCAGGAGCATTTGGATTAGTTTCGAGCATCTCTAATTCAAAAATTAAATTTGTATTAGCAGGAATTACACTACCAGCACCTCGTTCACCATAACCTAATTTTGAAGGTATAAACAACAACATTTTATCGCCAAAAGACATCATATTCAAACCTTCTAAAAAGCCAGGAATTAAACCATCTTTTTTCCCAAACTGGAACGGAAATGGATTGTATCCTCCACCTTTTAATTTTTCTGGATTTAATTTTCCATACTCACTTTCAACAGTTTGATAACTACTGTCAAACAAACCGCCATTTTCAAAATATCCTGCATAATTTACATAAACCGTTGCTCCATCTGCAGGTTTTTTTCCTTCTCCTTTAACTAAAAATTTATACTCTAAACCTGATTCTGTTTTGGTTGTAGTTGGTTTTGTTTCTGCAAAATAAGCTGCTTTTTTAGCTAAAACAGGACCGTATTTTTCGTCATAAACTTTTTTGGCAGCAGCTATTTCTGCCTCTTGTTTTTTTCTTGTTTCTTCTTGCAAAGCAGCTTGTTTTTTATCATCTTCAGCTTTATTACCATAATAATTTGAAAAAATTGCAACAGCATCAAATTTCTTTGCGGCTATTCCTACTCGGTTAATGGTAACTTTTTTCATCAGATCATCTTGAACAATTGCATTTACAATATCTTGACCTACAACAACATGACCAAAAACTGTGTGCTTTCCATCAAGCCAAGGCGTATCCTTATGGGTTATAAAAAACTGGCTGCTATTGGTGGCAGGACCAGAATTTGCCATTGATAAAATTCCACCTTTATCGTGTTTTAAACTTGGGTCAAATTCATCTTTAAAACTATATCCAGTTCCGCCAGATCCGTTTCCGGCAGGGTCTCCACCTTGAATCATAAAATCTTTAATTACTCGATGAAATTTCAAACCTTCATAATAAGGTTTTCCTTTCAAATCTTCTTTAACAAATGGGTTTTTTCCTTCTACTAACGAGACAAAATTAGCAACCGTAATTGGTGTTTTAGTGTATTCTAGTTGTACCACAATTTTTCCTTTTGTTGTTTCAAAAATGGCAAAAATACCTTCATTTGAAGTATTGTTTTTTGCTTTTTGAACAACTAATGCAGGTTTTTTTGTTACTGCTTTCTTTGCTTTTTGAGCATACATTGTTGTAAATCCGAGTAGGATAAATAATAAAATTTTGGTTTTCATTTTTTCTAAATTATTTTTTAAACTTTTTGATTATTGTTATTTGTTCTTATTTACTGCTTTTCTTTTAATTCTACTTCAAAAATAATATTTGCATTTGGTGGCACTGCATTTCCTGCACCAGCCTCGCCATAGCCTAAATTTGTTGGAATGTACATAAACATTTTATCTCCAAAAGCCATTTTTGCAACACCCTCGTTAAAACCAGGAATAAATTGCCATTTTCCGGCCACACATTGCAACGGAAGATATTGTTTAGCATCTGCTCGGGCTTGATCAAATTTTCCGAAAGTTTGTGCAATTTGCTCAATTGAGGTATCAAAAAGTGTTCCATCTTCAAGATAACCAGCATAATCTACATATACTACACTACCATTTGTAGGTTTTTTCCCACTACCTTTTGTTATAAATTTGTAAATTAATCCTGATGGTGATTTTGTTCCATTGTTTTTAAATTGTGTAAATTCAGCAATTTTAGTTTCTATAATTGCTTTGTTTTTTGCATCATTAATTTTTGCATTTTCAGCATCTGCAATGGCTTGTACTTTTTGTCTTTCTATTTCTTTGGAGAAAAAATCGTTAAATATTTTTACGGCATCAAACTTTTTTGCAGCTTCACCCTTTCTAATAATTTTTACGGATTGCATTTGGTCGCCAATTTCAATTTTATTAACAATTTGCATGGTATTATTAACCACTTGTGCAAAAATTGTATAACCACCATCTAAATTTGGAGCAGGTTTATAGGTTATAAAAAACTGACTCCCATTGGTGTCTTGTCCTGAATTTGCCATACCTACAACACCTTCTTTATCATATTTTAGATTAGAATTTTCGTTTTTAAAAATATAGCCAGGACCGCCATTTCCAGTACCGTCAGGATCGCCTCCTTGTATTACAAAATCAGGCTCTACTCGATGAAAAATTAACCCATCGAAGAACATTTTATTTTTATATTCATTGCTAACAAAAGCATTTTTTCCTTCGGCAAGGCTAATAAAATTGGCAACTGTTATTGGTGCTTTTTCAAATGCTAATTCCAAGAGAATGACTCCTTTGTTGGTTTTAATTTCTGCATATAAACCATCTTTTAGGTTTTCGTGTTTGTCTTTACATGAAAACAATGTTGTTACTAACAACAGTAGGATACTAATTTTTTTCATTTTGAGGTTTTAATTCTTTTATTTTATTTTTTTCGATATTATTTAAGGTAACAGTACAAATTAATGGCTCATTAGCACCAATTTTTTTATCATCACCATGATATCCATAAGCGATATGTGATGGAAATAAAAAGGTTACTTTTTCGTTCTTTTTCATAATCTTTATGCCATTTTGCAATCCAGTCATGATGTTTTGTTTATCAACTACATAAGTCTGATTTTGTAAATCTTCTTCGCTATAAATAAGGTTGCCTTTTAAATCTTTTACTTCGTAATCAAAATAAACAACATCTCCTTTTTTCGGAAAGATTGTATCATTTGAATTTTTATTGATATAATAATACCAATATCCTTTTTTTGAAGTAATGTATTTAATTTCTGGGGTGTTTTTAATTATTGCATTGATGGTTTTTTCTTCGCCAGCAACTAATTTTATGTTTCTCTCGGCTGATTCTTTCATAAAACTACCTTCGCTGTGTGATACTGGTTTTCGAGCTTGTTGTTGGGAACAACTTACTAAAAAAAGGCTAACTAAAACTAATGTTATTTTTTTCATTATTAATCTGTTATGTAAAGTTGTGCTATAATTTCTTCAAATTTTTCAACGGTTTTTTCAAGGCTTTCATGTGATTTTCCTCCAGCTGCATTAATGTGTCCGCCACCCTCAAAATGTTTTCGTGCAAACTGATTAACATCAAAATTCCCTTGTGAACGAAACGATATTTTTATCAATTTTTCATCTGAATGTTCTATAAATATTGCAGCAAATACAATATTTTTTATACTCAATCCATAGTTTACAATCCCTTCGGTATCGCCTTTTTTATAATGATAACGATCTAATTCTGCTTGAGAGAGTGTTATATATGCAGTTCTTTTCTTGGTTTTAACCTTCATATTCATTAAGGCTTTTCCTAATAATTGCAAGCTATTATAGGAATTGTTTTGGTACAATAAACTCGGAATTTCGGTGTTTTTTGCACCAAGTTCTATCAATTCAGCAACAATTCTATGCGTTTTTGGTGTGGTTTTCGGAAACTTAAACCCCCCAGAATCTGTTAAAATTCCTGTGTAAATGCAGGTTGCAATATTTTCATCTATTAGTTCATTTTTACCTAAATAGGAAATAAAATTATAAACCATCTCACAAGTGGAACCAAAACTAGTATCAGAATAGGTATAATTAGCATAATTATCTGGTGCTTCATGATGATCTATCATTATAAAAACGGATTGCAATTTGTTCAAAATTTGCTCCATTTCGCCTGTTCTATGCAAGGCATTAAAATCTAATGTGAAAATTATCTCTGATTCGGTAAGTATTTTAGCAACATTTTCCTTGTCTTTTTCATAAATAAAAACCTTTTCAGAGGCTGGAAGCCAAGCCAAAAAATCTGGAAAATCGTTTGGAGAAACTACAACAGGATGATGGTTTAAATGTGTTAAAAAATGATATAATGCAAGGGTTGATCCCATGGCATCACCATCTGGCGAACGGTGTGGAATGATAGCAATTTTTTTGGGTGATGCTAATAAATGTAAAATAGATTTAATGTCGTTTTTATTCATAGTTTGCAAATGTAAACTTTATTTTTCGATAAATAAAAGCGGTAAATTCTAAAAAATTAATCTCGTTTTGGAGCATTTTTTTTCTCTCTTTTTTCTTCTTTTTTCTCTTTAGCAGTTTTTAAAGGTTCTTTTTTAACTGCTTTTTTTGCGTCTTGACTTTTTCCCATTTGTAATGTTTTTTGTCTAAATTTATTTTAGAATCTTATTTTATTGAGCAAAGTTATACAATAATGTTTCTATTTGCAATATTTTTTTAGAACTTTGTATGCTTATAAATAAAACAAATTATTTTGAACGATTTTAAAAAATATCAAGCTCAAACATCACCATATCCTTTAGGAATGCAAGTTTCTTATGCCAAGGGTAGTTATATATACGATATTGAGAACAAAAAATATCTTGATTTTGTGGCTGGAGTATCGGCAATTCCGTTGGGTCATCAAAATAAGAAGGTGAATGATGCGATTAAAAATCAATTAGATAAGTATTCGCATGTAATGGTTTATGGTGAATATTCTCAAAGTCCTGCTGTTGAATATTGTAAGTTGTTATCTTCCTTATTACCAAATGGTTTGGATAAAATTTATCTTGTAAATTCTGGAACCGAAGCCTGTGAAGGAGCTTTAAAATTGGCCCGACGAGTTACTGGGAGGAGTCAATTAATTTCGTGCTACAATGCTTATCATGGCAATACGATGGGGTCAATGAGTGTAATGGGATTTGAGGAACGAAAACAAGCCTTTCGCCCATTAATTCCAGATGTGGATTTTATTTCATTTAATAACGAAGCCGATTTGGAGAAAATTACTACAAAAACAGCAGGAATTATATTAGAAAGTATTCAAGGAGGTGCTGGTTTTATTGAACCCAGTAATGATTTTTTGTTAAAAATTCGTAGCAAGTGTGATGCCGTAGGGGCAATGTTAATAATAGATGAAATTCAACCAGGTTTTGGACGAACTGGACGGCTTTTTGGTTTTGAAAATTACAATATAATTCCCGATATTATAATTATAGGAAAGGGAATGGGAGGAGGAATGCCAGTTGGAGCTTTTGTATCATCGGCAAAAAATATGGATTTATTGATGAATAATCCAAAATTAGGACATATTACTACTTTTGGTGGTCATCCTGTTATTGCTGCAGCATGTTTGGCAACTTTGAAAGAGATTACCGAGACAAATTTAATGCAACAAGCAGTTGAAAAAGAAAAATTATTTCGTCAATTATTAATTCATCCATTAATAAAAGAGGTGCGTGGCAGAGGATTGATGCTTGCTATAATGACAGAGACAGCAGAGATAACCAATCAAGTAATTTTAAAATGCCAAGATAACGGTTTGATACTTTTTTGGTTGCTTTTTGAACCAAACGCCATAAGAATTACACCTCCATTAACAATTTCTGAAGACGAAATTCGTGAAGGTTGTGCAATAATTATCAAAATTATGGATGGTTTGGACGAATCTTAAATAGGATTATATTCCGTTGATTTCCAATCCTTATCAGATAAATTCACAAAATTATAATGCAGTTTATCCGTTTTGTCAAACCGACCATTTTTATTACTATCTTCAATAGATTTTAAGTACAGTCGATTTTGTGATTCTATAACTTTCCAATTAATAATTTCTTGAAAATCAATAGATATTTTTGTAAAATTAGAACCTGAAATATCACTCAAATACAATGATTTTATATCATCTGTATCTAATTTTCCATCGTTATTACTATCATTATCAGCAAGTAAATAGACCAATATTTGTTGTTTGGTTTTATTAGAATAATCTCTCAAATAAGTTACGGATTCTAACAATATTTGTTTGTCAGTTAGTGTTGTAAAATCATCGGAATTAGATTTCTGAAATTTTAAATTTTCTAAATATCCAGTAATTTCATTTTCCATATTATTAGAAATAGTGAAACTTTGTTCTTCCATCCTTGATAAAGATTCGTATCTTGATATTCCGCCATCAAATGTGTTTAAATTACCAACAGGAAAAATTAAATATTTAGTCCCTTCAAATTGTATAGGCAAATCTGCCACTGTAATTTTTGTTGTATCTATTTTTTTAACAATAGTTTTTGGCAATTTATTATAAGTAACTTTTTGTTTTTGGACCTCGTTTTTACAACTTATAATTAAAACAAACCAAGTTAATAAAGCTAATATTTTAGGATTTTTCATCTGTAATAGTTTTAGCAAATATACAAATTCTATTAACAAAAAAAAGCACCCAATTTTGGATGCTTTCTTTGATATATATTTAGGTGGGTTCTATAAATTAGTTTTTTTGTAAATTTATTTTTTTACTGATGCTCT
>DYPB01000385.1 GCA_020720185.1 Flavobacterium psychrophilum
AAAAGCCATGAAAAATATTGGCGACTTAGGCAGGAGCCTAAGCCGAACGGGGGGGATAAAAGATGTCATATTATGGGATTTTTTTTGAAAATTGACTTGACATTCGCATAGAAGATTTTATTTATTAGATAAATTGCCATTTTACTCTTGTTTACAAAGTTTAACAATATCCACATTAGGGAATTTTTTTTGGGTTTGTTTCATAGCTTCATCATAAGGAGTACCTTCGTTTAATAATTTTTTGAGGTAAGTAAGAGCGTTTATTTCATTGTCAATTTGCTTTGTTTCTTGTTTTTCTTTAATAACCATTTCGTATTTTTCTGCATTAACAGCATTTTTGGTTTTTATGGATATGTCAAGTTTTTTGCCTTCTTCTTCTAATTTCTTTTTTTCAGCCAGTATTTGTTCAGTATTTAATTCCCCTTCCCCTATTTCTTCGACAAGATCTTCCCAGAAGCCTATATCATCATTCGTGCTGTCTTGGGTGTTTGTTTCTGCTGTTTCAGCCAGCAATTCCTGCCCGTCGGCGGTGGTGGTGGTGTCTGGGACGGTGGATTCTGGGGTGGATTTTGAGATTTCTATGATTTGATTGCTCGATTCGGTGGTAATTGCTTTGTAGCCAATAAATACACTAAACGCCACTACTAGTGCTATGGCTGTATTTCGTAAAGTTTTAGCTTTTTTTTCGTGTTTTTTTATTCTTTTGTCAGTTTCTTCCATTTCCTGTTGTAATTTTGTGAGTAAGTTTCATAATTTGGCTAACTCTTTTTGCAAAGTTGGTAATTTTTTTTTTATTTTTTCAATTTCTTTCTCGTTTTTTTTTGCGTATTCTGTATTTTTTTTGTCTATGAACTTTTGCACATTTGCCAAAACTTCTTCCGATGTTCATTCAGTATCGATGTCAAGCTTAGCCCAAACGACCAATACATGGTCAGGAAACTTGGAAATAGAGACCTGACTTGATTCCTTGTCAGTAATTTTTTCTTCTTCGTCATCTTCTTCAACACCCACGTTCGTCTCAGGCTCTTGCCTTAGACGTTCTATTTCTTAAGGCTTTGC
>DYPB01000386.1 GCA_020720185.1 Flavobacterium psychrophilum
ATGCTGGAAATACCACTGAAACCCTTATTGCTGCTACACTATGTTACCATTAGTTGTTATTTCAATCGGTATATGTTTTTCTTTACAATATTTTTCAACTTCTGTGTCATTTGAGAAATACTTGTCACAAAATTCATCTAATTCCTTTTCTGTCGATTTTACATATTTTTCGCTTGCTGTCATTAACTTCTCAGTCTGTTCGATGAATTTCTCAAACTCCTTATTTATTTTACAGAGTTTATCAATTGTTTTAAAGTCTAAGTCTTTGTATTTAGGCTGAAATAAGATTTTGCTTTCATATGGATTTGCTTTCAAAACGATGATTCCAATTCCAAATGATTGATTTAGTCTTTCCATTTCTTCATTTAAACTATCACTTATCTCAAAGGCGACTAAATACCCATAATTTGCCCAACTGGAATTTGAAACTGCCTGAAAAAACGATTTTTTCAATTCATAGTCAGAATTAATTTCCTTTTTAATTTCGTAGGAACTAATCTTAAACGTGTCAACTCGATTAATTGCTTTTAAAAAGGTTTGGCTTGCATTTGTTTGCAATTTTAAAAATTTAATTCCAACCAAGTCAGGATGTATCCATTTCTGATGCTCGTCTGTTCGATTGGATTGTTCGTGAAAAATTGTTTTTGAATAAATATCGGTTGTCTTAAGAAAACTACTCAAAAGTTTATGCAAGTCCCTTTCTTCATATGTTTCCGTCTTTGCAGTCTTTTTATTTTCTTGAATTGTCGGGGGAACAATGTTTTCAATGTCAAGACTTGCTTCATTTTTTGTTAAATAGTATGAAAAAGTTCCACCAGTTTCTTTTACTCTTTTTACTCTTGTATCACCATTTCTAATAAAGTCGCCAAGCAAAGCTGAAATTGTCGAAGCAGGTGTTTTTGAGTCTTTAAATTCGTAATATTTTTTCAATACAATATGCTCATAGACTTCTGAATAGTTTGTCAAACCGTTTAAGTCTTCAAGGCTTTTTAAGATTGCTTCTTTTATTGTCATTGCAGTTTATTTTTCAAGTTGCTGTGTCTTTTTACAATTAATGGT
>DYPB01000387.1 GCA_020720185.1 Flavobacterium psychrophilum
TAGATATGTTGTGAAATAGTCTATTTGCATCATGTCATTTTGCCCCAAAAACCCTAATCTAAAGACAGATAAACATTTTGTGCGGAGAAGGGTTTAATGATTAATATTGACTTAGCATTTAAGAATAATCGTTTAATGAAAGCTTTAACAGGAATGACGGTAGAAGAATTTAACGGGTTATTAGCTGAATTTGAAAGAGTTTTACTTAAACATTTTGATAGAAATAACAGGCAAAGAGCTGTTGGTGGAGGAAGAAAAGGAGCATTAATAACTACAAAACATAAATTATTCTTCATTTTATTCTATTTGAAAGCATATCCGACATTTGATTTAGCAGGATTTGTTTTTGGAGTTGACAAAAGCCAACCTTGTACGTGGTATCCGTTTTTATTGGAAATATTGGAGGAAGTTTTGAAAAGGAAATTATCACTGCCTAAAAGGAGAATACGCAGTATGGAAGAATTTTTACAGGCGTTTCCTGAAGTTAAAGATATTTTCATTGACGGCACAGAAAGAAAAATCCGACGTCCAAAAAATTCAAAAAAGCAGAAAAATCAATATTCAGGGAAGAAAAAAGCTCATACAAGAAAAAATACAATCATTTCAACAGAAAAGAAACGAATTATTCTTGTATCGCCGACTAAAAACGGCAAAATACATGATAAACCTCAACTGGAAAAAGAAGGTACGCTTGATAATATTCCGACTGACATTAATATATGGGTAGACAAAGGATATGAGGGGATTAAAAAATTAATCAAAAATAGAAATCAAGTGCTTATGCCAAAGAAAAAGCCTAAGAATGGAGAATTAACTCCTGAAGAAAAAGAGGAGAACAAGATTATTTCAAGCATTCGGATAACTGTTGAACACGCAATAGGCGGATTGAAACGGTTTCGCTGTTTAACAGACCTTTATAGGAATAAAAACGGCATAGATGACAAATTTATTGCAATATGTGCAGGACTTTGGAACTTTCATTTACAACCTGCTTAAGTTAAAATCGGAAAAAGGAAATTTTGACTTTTTTAAAAAAAGTTATTTCACAACATATCTA
>DYPB01000127.1 GCA_020720185.1 Flavobacterium psychrophilum
TTTTCCCTTGCATGCTGCAATATACAACACAATGTATTGACTGTCAAATATTTAATACATTATCTTTTATCTTTTATCTTTTATCTTTTATCTTTTATCTTTTATTAACAAAATTTAATTTGTTTTGTTGATGATTTTGTTGTAGGTTTGTAGTTGTGCAACAGGCACAGGTGTTTGGTAAGATTGCTGGGTAAGTGTTTAATTTAAAGGTTTTTTCTTATCTTTTTGGTCAGTGAATAACCGAAAGTTAAGGCTAATTTAGTCCGCAACCTCGCCAAGCGCTGGA
The DNA here is from genome assembly GCA_020720185.1 of Flavobacterium psychrophilum. Classification (GTDB taxonomy): domain Bacteria; phylum Bacteroidota; class Bacteroidia; order Flavobacteriales; family Flavobacteriaceae; genus Flavobacterium; species Flavobacterium psychrophilum_O. Next base: position 287 of record DYPB01000127.1, read on the forward strand.
CCGTCAGGCTGTGAATAAACCTCGTCAAATTTAAAAAGTATTCGGAGGGCTACCAAAGAAAAAACTCAAATAAGAGATTCTCAAGAGACTGATTTTAGTTTTTTCACAGTCTGCCGTTGGGCAACATTCTGCCAAAAATCGGGAGAATTGAAAAACAGAAATAAATTATAAACAAAAATTAATCAAAACAAAAAAACAATGAGTAAAAAATCAATTAATGCTACTGACCTCTTTTTGGCAATTCTCGCCATTTTATTAATTAGTGTAAGTTTTTATCAAACTTGGCTTGGATTAGACCAGATTTTTGGTCCTGCATCATTTGTAATTGCATTAGTTCTATCACTTTTATTATTGTTTTTAGTTTGGATGATTAGAGTTGCAAAAATTGAAGGCCGCTCTACTTCAAGTTTGGTTGGAATCTATATTTTTATTGCATCTTTTTGCTTTATAGCAAATTTTAATGCTTTGTACACTAGATTTATGAGAACAGATATTTATACAACAGAATTGAGAGAAATCAACCAAAGATTTAATAATTTAGAATCTGATGTTGAATCAAAGTTAGAATATGCAATTGACAAAAAAATTGCTGGAAATGTTGAAACTGAAAAGAAAAAATTAATGTTGCAAATTATTGACCCAGGAAATCCAGGAATTGGTACAGAGGCAAACGGAATAATTCGTGACATTGAAAAATTAACTGGAAAAAAAATGACATTACTTAAAGCCGTAAACAATGATTATAAAGATTTAGCTTTGAGAATGGGAGAACAAATAGACGATATGATTACTCAATTATCGCCTGACGAAAGAAATTTAAAAAGGGATATTGAAGGGGCAGTTTTGAAATGGAATAAAAAAATTCAAGACTTATTATTGCTTTCTAAAAAAGAAAAAGATGATATTTCACAAGGTTTAATAGATGAATCTTTAACGGACTATAATAAATTAGGAAATCGTGCACATTCAATTTTAGGAGAAAACAAATTTAGATTTACTCCAGAAGTTTCGAAAACACAAGATGTAGGTAAAATTGGATTTGCATTTGAACACGCAGTAAAAAACTTTAGTATGTATCAGTTTGTAGTATTAATGGGTTGTATATTATTAGATTTTGTAATTGTTATTATTGTTTTGTTAGTAACACCAAGTAACGGAAGTGTATACAATAATGCAAGTGTCTTCAATGGCAACAAAAGAAGTGGTAAAGTATTAATTGGAAAAAATTAAAAACAAAATGAACGACAATAACCTAAAGCCATTATCTTTTGAAGATGAAGATGTATTAAAGCCAATTTCATTTGACACATCCAACAATACGCCAACAGATTTTGTTCCATTAGTTAATGCTAACACAAACGAAATAAAAAATAAAGACAGTAATTTTGTATTCTTTTTCGGTGTTTCTGCATCTGGAAAATCTGTAATTTTATCGGCAATTTTATATTATTTAAGGTCTAAAGCTGGTGTTTTAAGACCTAAATTAGGTACACCAAACACCAAAGAAGCACAAGTTTTATTAGCAGATTTTTTTGAAAATATTAGTAAAGGAGTTTTACCAAATAGGACGACACGTGATAAAGTTACAAGAATGGATTTTGTATTTGAACCAAATAATAAATCTAAAAAAGTTCCGCCAATAGATTTAACGTTTTTAGAAACAGCTGGTGGAAATCATCTTGACATTTCTCGCGGGGGTTCTTATCACAGTAGTATTGATGCGTATTTAAACGCTAAAATCCCATTAAACATAATTGTCGTAACTAGTTATGATACAGCACACAGAGACGACTCTCTCATTAATGAGTTTTTTGGAGAATTAGAAAGAAGAGGTAATCATTTAAAATCAGTTAATATAATATTAGTTGTTTCAAAATGGGATATTTCGGGAAGGTCTGATGTCTCAAATGAACAAGAATTAGAAAATTTTGTACAGGAAAGATTACCAATGACAAACAATCTTATAAATTCATATGAATTTAGCAAAACATATTTTACGATTGGTAACATTGAAAAAACAGGAAGTGAAGAAAAAATCACATTATTAAACTTAGAACCCGCAGAAATATTATCCAATTGGTTATATGAGAGTATTACAGGCTACTCATTAGATTATGAAGGTACATTTTGGGAGAAAATTAAATTTAGTTTTTAAAAAATATGGAGAATGTTTATGTATTTGCCTTTGCTACTTTCGGACATCCAAATGACTTTAGACAAGGCTGTTTTTTACCCAGAAACATACAATCTAATATTAATGTAAAGTTATTTGACCTTACAAATGCGATTAAAATTTATCCTAAAAGCACCTTGTATTCTATACGAAAAGAAAACATAAATGGTTTAAATGTAATTTCTTATACAATTTACACATATGCAAAAGAAAAATCTTCTGATAGAGATGGAACATTTATTGGTTCAAGTATAGTATACACAAATGGAATTGCAAACGAAAATGTAACTATTGAAAAGTTAAAAAAATTCAATACGGAATTAATTAAAAAAAATGTAGTTAATGAAAGATTAATTGTAAATCACTCAAATGAATTCTCAATTTCTAAATCAGTAACTATTGACTTTGATAAACTTTCATACAATTTAAAAAAAATTGAAGAACCAATAAATTTTAATTCATCCAATAATAATGTTGTTGTTTATTCCCTAATAGATTCTAACACATTACAACAAAATTTTAAAAAAGCATTAGAATTACTAAATAACTATGACACAATCTTTTTTACAGATAGTAAAGAAATCGCAAAATTTACTATATCCAAAAGGTTGTATATGTTTTTAGATGAGAGCAATAAAGAATTTACTAATGCAATACAAAATTTGCGAGATGAAAAAAAGCGACAGTTAGAAATAATCGTCAATGCTTTTCAAACTGAAATATCTGAACTTGCAGAAAAGAAACAAGAAACAATAAGAAAATTCAAGGAGAGTATAGAACAAAATAAAATTTTACACAGAGAAAACGTAATCAAAATTGCTGAATATGATAAGCAAACTGAGAAAATAGAAAATCAATATGCGGAATATGAGCGTAAAATAAAAGAAGCAATTATTTTAATTAATTCAAATAAAAAAATTGATGAAGTCAAATTATTTCATAACGAAAACAAACGTGAGTTCATAAATTTCATCAATCAAAATACTAAACCAACTTATTTAAATAGTTTGAATAATATTCAAGCAAGAACTAGTTTAACAACAAATCATCAAAATCAAACTGAATGGTTAAATCAACCAAACAATAAAAGACACCAAAGCGACGAGGTTAGAAAAAAGAAACCATTTAAAATTTTTAAGTTGTTATCGTTTATATTTTTTGCTTTATGGGTAACTACTTTATCGTATTTTTTGTTTTTCAACAATACTGAACCTAAACAAGATGTAATTGAAGCCAGCGAGAATATTGAGGAAACAAAAGTTATAAACGAAGTTCAAAATCAAAATACTGAAATACAACTTACACCTATACCTAATGCTCAATTAAATCCAAACGATATAAAAAATATTGCAAAAAATATAAAAAGCAATATGCCTTTGGAAGATGTTGTAAAAATAATATTCGAAAAAAATCCAACGGATATAAAAAAGCATTATGAAAATAATATTGAACTGTATTCAAGGGAATTAGTCAAAATTAATAAAGATTGTTTTGAAGAAAAAGAAAACAAAATTTATTACATAAAAGATACTATTAAAAACATACCTGCTTTTAAAGTAATTAAATAAATATGAAAAAATATCTTTTTATATTTATTTTAATTATGGGATGTAAACATCCTGAAAGTGAAAAATTTGATAGATTCAATAATAAAAAATCAGTTATTGAAAACAACACTTCATTCATTGACAAAAATGAATCTTTTGAGGAAAAAAACATAATTAAAATGGAAAAAGAAAATGGAGTAAAATATGTTTGGGTTGAGATTAATGGTTTAAAATTAAGATTTATTTTCGATACTGGAGCATCAAGTATCTGTATTTCATCATTAGAAGCATCGGTATTATATAGACAAGGAACTTTACAAAAAGAAGACATTTTAAACGTTGAATATTTTCAAGATGCTACGGGTAAAATTTCAGAGGGAACAAAAATAAACTTGCGAACAGTTAAAGTTGGAAATATAATACTCGAAAATATTGAAGCAACCGTAATTGATAATGTTGACGCACCTTTATTATTAGGTCAAACTGTTTTTGAAAAGTTTGGTAAAATTGAAATTGATAATATCAATGATGAAATAATTTTAAAATGAGAAAATTATCATTAGTTTTAATGATTTTTCTTCTTCTTTCAGGTTGCAAGCATCCGGAAAGCAATGATTATGAAGAAAGAATTAATGACACAGAATCTATAATTGAAAACGAAAATAACACTCTAAATGATGGCTTTAAAGTAATTGGTGTAAAAGATGGAGACACGTTTGTAATATTATTTGAAGGAAAGGAACAAGTTGTAAGATTTGCTCATATAGATTGCCCTGAAAAAAAACAACCATTTGGTAAAAAAGCAAAATATTTTGTTTCTGATTTGTGCTTTGGAAAAAACATCAAACTTATTCACGAAAATAAATATGATAGATATAAAAGGTTAATAGCGGAAGTAATATTAGAAGATGGTACAAACTTGAATAAAGAATTAGTAAAGCAAGGACTTGCTTGGCATTTTAAAAAATATTCCGAAGACTTCGAATACGCAGAACTAGAAATTGAAGCTAAAAATAATAAAATTGGATTATGGTCGGAAGAAAATCCGATTTCACCTTGGGAATGGAGAAAATAAGAACTATCTCCCAACAGCCGTAACCGTTGCACAACTCCTCCAAAACCCAAAAAATATTAAAAACAGAAATAAAACGACTTAAAATAAAGCCATTTCCCGATGGCTTTTTTAGAATTTATCTCCCAAAAACCGAAAATTTAGAGGGCTTAAAATGCAATATTTTAAGCCATAAAATAGGGTTTCAAAAAAGGCAAGCACTTGCTTTGGTTTTTCTATAATTTGGACTGCAATTTTTGGTTTTTTGGTGCAAAATTTTGTTTATTTTGTTGATAATTTTGTTGTAGGTTTGTAGTTGTGCAACAGGCACAGGTGTTTG
>DYPB01000388.1 GCA_020720185.1 Flavobacterium psychrophilum
TTTAATTCATACATTTGGCTAATTTAAACCAGCCAGCAAAAAGCTTCAGCTCGTTAGCAGAAATTTTATACCGACAACCGATGAAAAGAATATTAACCTTATTTATAATTTTACTGACAAATGTGTTTTGTTACTCACAAAATATGAATGACAGCACATTTAAAAATGTCATACAAATTTCTGACAATACTGTTTCAACAAATGGAAAAGATTACTTATTTGACATTGCAATTTCTGACACCGTAAAAACACCAGTAATCTTTGTTCAAGCAGAAATCCCTTTAAATTTATTGAATGGTATTTATCCAACATTTTCAAAAATCATCGTTATTGTACCAAATTGGACTTATTATAAGGGGGTGTCAAGCCAAAAACTACCAAAAGGTATTAAATGTGCAGAACCTATGGCAAGTTCAATAATTTATGAATTCAAGAGAGAGAATGGAAAATTTTTAAAAGATAGTTTAATTATTATGGGAGGAAAAGGCTTTCCAGAAATGGAATTTAATAACAATTTAATTGAAAATAGCGATAAAAAGGTATATTATTCTGAAAGATATGGTTCGGATTGTTGCCCAAGAGACCAACAACTGGATAATAAACCTACTCGTGAAGAATTTATAATTTTTTTTGAAAAAGAAAATAGTGTCAAAATTATAGATACCTATCAAGAAATGAGAGGGAAAGAAGGAGAAATAGTGTATTACTATTCCCTAAAAGGATTGTCAAATAAATTGAAGTTAAAATTTATATTGGAAAGAAGTTTTTACCGAATTATAAATAGGAAAACTAAAGATATTGAAAAGATTCCGCGAATTTACACACCAACAACAATTATTAGCCTAAATAATAGAATGGAAAAAAAATAAAAACTTCTGCTAACAAGGGTTTTGCGTCAGGCGGGCTGAAGTGCAAAATTCAACAGTAGTTTTTCAATTAAACATTAGTAATAAAACCAGCTTTTGTGCTTCGATTTCCCGCCCGAACGCAAAGCCGCAAAACGTTAGCAGTAATTATGCCGAAAAATACAGAAAACAAACAAATAATGAGA
>DYPB01000128.1 GCA_020720185.1 Flavobacterium psychrophilum
TCAATTCTCAATTAAAAAATGGCTAAAATTATTCCATTCAAGGCAGTTCGTCCTACTAATGATAAGGTTTCATTAGTTACCGCAAGATCGTATGAAGAATATTCAGTGGCTGAACTTGCTGCTCAATTAGATTTCAATCCATTCTCATTCTTGCATATTCTGAATCCTGTTTTTGTCAATCAACAAAAAGTTGGACTAGAAAAAAGATTCAAATTAGTTGCCCAGAAATATAAAGACTTCAAAACTGAAAATATTTTAATAAAAGAGCAAACACCAGTTTTTTATTTATACGAAATTCAAACAAAAAACCAAGTATTTACTGGTTTTATAGCTGGTACTTCAGTTGAAGATTATCAAAAAAACATCATCAAAAAACACGAAGATACCTTGCAATATCGAGTAGAATTATTTAAAGATTATTTGCACAGTACGGGGTTTAATACAGAGCCAGTTTTGATGACTTATCCAGATAATATAGATTTGAATAATTGGATAGAAAACAAGAAAAAAGAAATTTCATTATACCAATTTTCGACTACAAAAAAGGAAAAACACATACTATGGTTAATTGATAAATCCCAAGAAATCAATTACATAAAAGATAAATTTGTAGAAATTGGCGATTTATATATTGCTGACGGACACCATAGATCCGCATCGGCTGAGATGCTGTTTGAGCAAGATAAAAAATCAGAAAATGAAAATATAGATTATTTTATGAGTTTTTTAATTGCCGAAAGCAATGTCAAAATTCATGAATATAATCGAATTGTTCGAGATTTGAATAATCATTCAAAGCCAGTTTTTTTAGATTTAATATCAAAATGCTTTTGGATTAAAAACAAACAACAAGAATTATGGAAACCTACAAAAAAATTTGAATTTGGAATGTATCTTGATTCGGAATTTTATTGTTTAACATTAAAAGATGAGCATAATTTTAACTCAATTTTGGATAAATTAGATGCTCAAATTTTATACGAAAAAATATTAAAACCAATATTAGGAATTAATGATTTAAGAAACGACGAAAGAATAGATTATGTTTCAGGAAATCAATCGATTACAATAATAAAAGAAGTTGTTGATGAAGGAGGGTTTGAAGTTGGTTTTATGTTATTTCCAACAGATATTACTGAAATAAAGACATTAGCAGATAATAATTTAATTATGCCACCCAAAAGTACTTATATTGAACCAAAATTCAGAAGTGGATTGGTGGTTTATGAGTTGTAACTCATAATTAATAATTTCATAACTTCTAATTTCAAAATGTCAATATCCCAAAACCTCCTAAAAATAAAAACGCAAATTCCTGATTTCGTTACACTTGTAGCGGTTTCTAAAACCAGGCCCGTAGCAAATTTGATGGAATGTTACAATGCTGGACAACGCATTTTTGGAGAAAATAAAATCCAAGAAATGGCTGATAAACATCAAGAAATGCCAAAAGATATTCAATGGCATATGATAGGTCATATTCAAACCAATAAGGTCAAATATATGGCGGGTTTTGTAAGTTTAATTCATGGTGTTGATAGTTTTAAATTGTTAGAAGAGATAAATAAACAAGCTAAAAAACATAATAGAATTATTGATTGTTTGCTTCAAATACACATTGCTCAAGAGGATACAAAATTCGGATTAAATGAGTTTGAGTTGAAAGAAATTTTATTGTCTGAAAGATTGAAAACTTTGACAAATATTAGGATTATTGGATTAATGGGAATGGCAAGTTTTACAGAAAATAAGCAACAAATTAAAGAGGAATTTCAGTATTTGAGTAAAATTTTTAATAAATCATTAATACACAATTCTGAATTAACAATTTTATCAATGGGAATGTCTGGTGATTACGAAATAGCAATAGCATGTGGAAGTACAATGATTCGTGTAGGTAGTAGTATTTTTGGGAATAGAAATTATACTAAATAGGTATAAAAATTAGATTTTGAAATTCTGAAATTCTGAAAACAAAAAAATCCCACTTCTCAGCAGGATTTTTATAAGTAAGTAAGTCTAAATTGAGTTTATAAATGTTTATTTTACTTTATTAAGTATTGCTTTAAAGGCAACTGGGTGATTCATAGCTAAATCTGCAAGAACTTTTCTGTTCAATTCGATATTATGCTTTTTCACTTGTCCCATAAATTGAGAATATGACATTCCTTCTAATCTTGCTCCAGCATTTATACGCTGAATCCAAAGAGAACGAAAGTTTCTTTTATTTTGTCTTCTATCTCTGTAGGCATAGCACATTGCTTTTTCTACAGCATTTTTTGCAACTGTCCAAACATTTTTTCTACGACCAAAGAAACCTTTGGCTTGCTTCATTATTTTTTTTCTTCGTGCTCTTTTAGCAACTGAATTTACCGATCTTGGCATAATTTTAATTGTTTTTTATATTAGGCGTCCTGAATTTAATCAAAGGAACTTAATGAGCCATAATACAGGGTTATTTAATTTATTTTTTAACCTGAACGCTATAAGTTTTGGCTATATGCAATAAGCTAATTTCTTACTGCCTATTGCTTAATCTTATATTATTCTTAATTGTTCTTTGATACTTTTCATATCAGTTTTGTGCACTAACGCTGAATGTGTTAATGCTAATTTACGCTTTTTAGATTTTTTGGTCAAAATATGACTTTTAAAAGCGTGCTTTCTTTTAATTTTTCCAGAGCCAGTAACTTTAAATCGTTTTTTGGCACTAGATTTGGTTTTCATTTTAGGCATTTTTCCTATTTTTTTTATTATACTTACTTACTATTTTTGAAGCAGTAAGCAATAAGCATATTTCAGCTTATTGCATAAAGCTATTTTTTCTTTTTTGGTGCAATAAACATAATCATTCTTTTACCCTCAAGAACAGGCATTGCTTCCACTTTTCCAAACTCTTCTAAATCGGTAGCAAGTTTCAATAATAATATTTGTCCTTGCTCTTTATAGATAATTGATCGTCCTTTAAAGAAAACAAATGCTTTTAATTTGGAACCTTCTTTTAAGAATTTTTCAGCATTTTTCTTTTTAAATTCATAATCATGCTCATCTGTTTGTGGTCCAAAACGGATTTCTTTTACTGTAATTTGAGTTGATTTTGCCTTAAGTTCTTTTTCACGCTTTTTTTGCATGTAAACAAACTTCTTATAATCCATTATTTTACATACTGGTGGTTCTGCATTTGGAGAAATCTCTACCAAATCTAACTCAAATTGGTCAGCAAGACGCAATGCTTCTGTCAATTTAAAAACACCTGGTTCGATATTCTCACCAACAAGGCGTACTTCTGATATGCCACGAATAAAATTATTTATTCGGTGTGCATCTTTTTTTTCTACTCGAGGTTGATACCCCCTGCTGTTTCTTATTGCTATGACTCTATTATTTTAAGTTAAACTTTAAATGTTTTCAATGTTTTTGAAATTTCTTCTGCTATCATTTCTGCAAATTGTGGTATCGAAACGCTAATATTTCCTTTACCTTCTTGTCCATGACGGCGAACAGAAATGGTATTATTTTTCTCCTCTTCTTCTCCTACAATCAACATATATGGGACTTTCTGAATTTCGGCATCTCTAATTTTCTTACCAATTGTCTCATTTCTGTTATCAATTTGGGTGCGAATTTCGTGATTTTCTAGCAAACTTAAAACTTTTTTTGCATAAATTTCATATTTTTCACTCAAACATAGTATTACGGCTTGTTCAGGAATTAACCAAAGCGGAAAATTACCCGCTGTATGTTCTATTAAAACAGCTATAAATCGCTCCATACTTCCAAACGGTGCTCGATGAATCATAACTGGTCTATGTAGTTCATTATCAGCACCTTTATAGGTTAATTCAAAGCGTTCTGGTAAATTATAATCTACCTGAATCGTACCTAATTGCCATTTTCTACCCAAAGCATCTTTGACCATAAAATCTAATTTAGGACCATAAAAAGCAGCTTCTCCATATTCTACAACTGTATTCAAACCTTTATCTCGAGCTGCATTGATGATAGCATTTTCAGCTTTTTCCCAATTTTCATCACTTCCAATGTATTTTTCTTTGTTATCTGGATCTCTTAATGATATTTGAGCTGTAAAATTTTCAAATCCTAATGAACCAAAAACATATAAAACTAAATCTATAACTTCTTTAAATTCAGCATCTAATTGATCTGGAGTACAAAAAATATGTGCGTCGTCTTGTGTAAAACCTCGAACTCGGGTCAATCCGTGCAATTCGCCACTTTGTTCGTATCTATAAACGGTTCCAAATTCAGCATATCGTTTTGGTAAATCTTTGTATGACCAAGGTCTAACATTATAAATTTCGCAATGATGCGGGCAATTCATTGGTTTTAAATAAAATTCTTCGCCTTCATTTGGTGTATGAATGGGCTGAAAACTATCTGCTCCATATTTCGCATAATGTCCGCTGGTTACATATAAATCTTTGTTGCCAATATGTGGAGTAAAAACCTGTTCGTAGCCTGCTTTTTTCTGGGCTCGTTTCAAAAATTGTTCCAATCTGTCTCTCAAAGCGGCTCCTTTTGGTAACCATAATGGTAACCCTTGACCTACTTTTGCCGAGAAGGCAAACAATTCTAATTCCTTACCTAACTTTCTGTGATCCCGTCTTTTAGCTTCTTCTAATAATTCTAAATAATCAGTTAAATCTTTCTGTTTTGGAAACGATGTGCCGTAAACTCTAGTTAATTGCTTATTTTTTTCATCACCACGCCAATATGCTCCAGCCACACTCATAATTTTGATGGCTTTTATAATTCCAGTGTTTGGAATATGTCCACCACGACACAAATCGGTGAAATTAGAATGGTCGCAAAAAGTTATTGTTCCGTCTTCTAAATTGCTGATTAGCTCTGTTTTATAAGGATTGCCTTCATAAAATTTCAAAGCATCGGCTTTTGAAGAAGACCGCATTTTAAATTCGTGTTTTTCTCTTGCAATTTCTAAAACTCTATCTTCAATAGTTTTAAAATCTGCATCTACAATTTTATTATCACCAAAATCCACATCGTAATAAAATCCGTTTTCTATTGCTGGTCCTAATGTTAATTGGATTCCGTTATATTTTTCTTCTAAAACTTGTGCCAATAGATGAGAGGTTGAATGCCAAAATGCTTTTTTGCCTTCGGTATCGTTCCAGGTATATAAAATTAAACTGCCGTCATCGGTCAATGTTGTTGAAGTTTCTACAACTGTATTATTAAAACTAGCCGAAATTATATTTCGAGCCAAACCTTCACTAATACTTTTTGCAACATCCATTGGTGTTGTACCCTGTTCAAATTCTTTTATTGAACCGTCGGGAAGCGTAATTTTAATCATTTTATTTAAAATTTTTGAAATGCAAATATAAG
>DYPB01000129.1 GCA_020720185.1 Flavobacterium psychrophilum
AAAAGCCATGAAAAATATTGGCGACTTAGGCAGGAGCCTAAGCCGAACGGGGGGGCGAACATGATGCTTTTTTTTGTCCTTATGCGCGTCTTAAAAAAGTATGTGTGCACTTATAGAAACGTGTCACTTTGCAATTTTCATTGCGCAAACGATACATGCGCCGCTCCACATCCCATCGTCGCACAATTTTTGGCTTCTGGGGCAGCCCCAAACCCAATCGTCGCACGATTTTTGGCCTCTGGGGCAGCCCCACACCCCATCTTCACACAATTTTTGCCATCTGGGGCAGCCCCACACCCCATCGTCGCACAATTTTTGCCCTTTGGGGCGGCCACACACCTCTTTTTCAATGGCATTTGAAGAAAGTTGCATCTTTCCATATCGAAAAAATGTACCCGAAAATTCGCAATCACCTTATTATTTTCACAGAATGAGTGGCTTGTCTGATGTGTTTTACCAACAACGCAAGCGCTTTAGCGCCATCCGAAATCCTATTTTTTGAGGCTGTTATTGATAAACCTGAAAATAATTTGTACTTTAGCGTTTTCTGTAAATGAAAATATTTTCACACAAATACGCACCTTAAAGTTAATATAACTATAATTATGATAAACAAACAATTAATTAAAGATTGGTTGACAAATATTCCAAATGATGAGTATGAACAATTTATTCAATTATACTTTATCTTAAACAATTATTTTTGTGAAATTTTCCCATCATCAAATAATCAATGTAAAGATGGTGACGAAAAAAGGATGACTGAAAAACTACCCCAAATAATAAATGAACAGTATGAAATTATTGCCCCAAATATAGACAGATTACGATTATTGTTATTACACACTTTTAAATACATAATTAAAAAAGATCTCTATTTATCAAAAGAGAAAAATGATATTTTTTTTACAGAATTAATTAAAATTAGGTATTCCGGTAAAACCTACATTATAACATCTGAAGATAAAAAAATATTTGAAACAATTAATAATTACATAGAAAGCAATGCAAAGATAATAGTTCAGTCTGCTTTAAGAATAATTTATGCTGTTCGAAATAATTTTTATCATGGCAGTAAAAAAAGATTACCAGAACAAGTTGGTTTATTAAGTTATCTTAATCAAATAATAGTTGCAATAATACAAATAACATGTTCTTTAAAAACCGAATTATATGATGAAGAAATAAACGATAATTTAGATAGAATAATGTCTCATTACGATAATGTGAATGAAATTCATATTCAAATTTCGTTTTCTGAGAACAATACTGACATTAACATAGATAATTATATAGAAAATATATTTATGAATTATTTTGTTGAAAATTCGGAATATGAAATAATAATCCAATTAGTAAACCAACACTGGGAAAGTAAAAATGAGTTTATAAAAGATGAAGTTAAAAACATCAGATTTCTCTTAATAAAATACATAGATAAGTATATAGAAAAATCTGCAAGACTTAGAAAAAACACCTACAATGTCGGATATTTAGAAATCAGTAGATTTGCATTTGTAAACCATAATTTAACGCAAATTGAAATTGCATTGTTCAAGAAAATTCTATCCTTAAAAAAATTCGATTTAGATAATACTACTAAAATTCTAAAACTTATATTTACATTACTTACTGAATTTGAAATAAATATACAAGTAGATCTTCAAAAATACTATTTTTTAATCGTAGATGCAAAAAATAAACTTAAACGAATTATATCGATATTACAAGAAACTAACACAGACTATAATATTAATACTCATAACAATCAAGAAGAAAATCTGCAAAATATATTAAAAGAAGAGTTTACAGAATTATTTAGAAACGAAGAGAATGACTTTAAAAATTGGGTGCAACTTGTATCAAATCCTTATTATCAATTTGCTTATAATTTTATTGTATTAGAAAAAATAAATAGCATAATAAAGCGTGTAATATATAGTGAAAACACACACAATATAATATATCGTATTAAAAATATAAAATGTCTTTTAGGGATTGAATTTGAAGATAGAAATGGGAAAAGAATTGATCATTATGAAACACTGTTTAAAGAAATAAGCACTGAAAGAAAAAATATTTTTCATGGCAATAGAGAAACATCGTTAAACGATGAACAAATTAGTATATTAAACCAAAAATTAGTGGAATTTATAAAACAGATAATTATTTGGTTTAATCAAAAAGTCTTAAATAGCCAATTAAGAATCCCATAGTGGGGGCCATAAGAATGATAGGAAGTTCGACAGTAAAATCGCTCGCATAAGCATCTTTTCATACAACCAACCGTGGATGAGAAAAGAAAAGTAACTATGCATAAAATAAAATCCTATAACTGAGAATTATGAAAACAGGGGAAACAGACAAAGAAAATATTGCCAATAAGATTACATCTAAAACAGTTTTATTTTTTGACTTGGACGGAACCTTAGTTGATACAAATTATGCTAACTTTCTTGCTTACACAAAAGCCATCCAATCAGTAACAAAATCATACGATACTCTTACATATAATCCATCCAATCGTTTTAATCGTAGTAGTCTTAAAATTGCTGTTCCAAACTTGACAGAAAGTGAATACAAAAAAATCATACATAAAAAAGAGAAATACTTCCCTGATTTTCTGCAAAATGCCAATATTTGCGAAGAAACCACGGAAATTCTTCTCAAATATTCAAAAACAAACAAAACAGTTTTAGTATCAAATTGTCGAAAAGACAGAGCAATAACGATATTAAATTACTTCGGACTTGCAAATAAATTTAGTGATATTTTTTGTCGTGAGATTGAAAACAATGACATAACAATAAACAAATTTCAAAACGCAATTTCAAAATTAGGGGTTCATCCTAATTTCGTTATGGCTTTTGAAAATGAATTAAGTGAAATTGAAAACGCTCAAAAAGAAGGTATATTTATTATTAACCCCAAATTTTTATAAGTAATGTACAATTTTACAATTTTATCAGAAGACCAATGGTACGACATCCCAAAAGAAAAAGAAAACAATTTCCGTATGCTAATTGGCGAAAAACGTAAAGGAAGGGTAATGAACACAGGCTATTTTGTTAATGATTTTGATGAAATTAGGTTAGTAGGGAAATTTCTTAAAATCAATACCCCTGCATTTTATCACTCTGATTATAATAGCGGCGGTGCATGGGAGTTACAAGGAACAATAGAAAATATGATTTGGACACTAAAAAATGACGTTGATCCATTTCCAGACAGACTAAAAGATGCAGTTATTCAGTTAGTTGGAATTTTGGAAAAAGATTTACATCAAATAATAGAGAAATTAGAAAAAAATAACCTTACAATTTGTGTTGTGCCACGTGCAAAGGCAGATAGTTTCTACTTACCAGATCAACTTTTTTTTAGAGAAGCAATCAGTTATTTCGCAAACAAATTTCCGAACATTGAGAATGGGACGAAATTCATTTTACGGCACACGAACACAAGGACAACGCATTTAAACCGAAATGGAGAAGGTGGTGATGGAGATTTACCTTATCCTTGGATAACAAAAGATACTTGCACCATTTCTAATCAAGTTAAAGGCAAAAACATTTTGCTCATTGATGATTTGTACACAAAAAGTGTAAACATTGACGAAGATGCAATTCAAGCATTAATTGACAATGGTGCAAATTCTGTCACTTTTTACTCTATAGGTAAAACAATATTTAGAAATCATTAACTTTGCATCCATGAAATATACAGATAATGCCTTAAATATTCTTACAGTCAAATCATACAAAGGAATTGGCAATGCTTGGATTGTGAAAAACTTAATAGGTAACGAGAGTGTTGAAACAATCGTGTCTTTACTAAATAAAACAATTAAAAGAGAACCAACAAGCATAGATGAATTTATAAACCTGAAAAATAATTTTGAATCTAAGATTATAGAAAAATTTAAAGACATTTGTGATGGTTTTGTAGCATGGGGAGATCCAAATTTTCCAAAACATCGTGGTAATGTAAAAGACAGTGAAAAGCCTGTATTTCTTTATTACAAAGGGAAAATTGAATTATTAAGCATTGAGAATAAAAACATTACTGTAATTGGACTTTTAAATCCCTCTAACGACATAGTAGAAAGAGAAAAAAAAATTGTCAACCAATTAGTTATAACTGGCGCTACAATAATTAGTGGATTGGCCTTTGGCTGCGACAGCATTTCGCATCAACAAGCACTAGATTCAAATGGGAAAACTGTTGCAATTTTACCAAGTCCTTTAAATAATATTATGCCAGCTAAAAACAAAAGACTTGCATCTCAAATTGCTGAAAAAGGCGGACTGCTTGTTAGTGAATATGGAAATGATTTTAAAAGCCAAATGGAACTTAATAGCCGTTATAAAGAAAGAGATCGATTACAAGCATTATTCTGCGATACAATTGTTCTTGCCGCAAGCTATGCTCAAAATTCGGCAGATTTACACCCAAGTTTACGAGGTCAAAAACTTGATAGTGGAGCAAGATTGGCGATGGATTATGCAAAGAATTATAATATTACAAGAGCGATAATGTATGATGAATACATTGACAATAATAATCCGATGTTTGACTTAAATAGAAAATTAATGAAAGAGCAAAAAGATATTACCATCATAACTCAAAAAAATATTCGCGAAGCAGTAAAGAAAATATTATATAAACAGCCCCCAGCTAAAACCACAACTCTTTTTCATCAAGGAAACTTATTCGATTAGAAAAAAATAAAACATGAATGCCAACACATATAGCTTAAAGAAAAACAACAAAATGAAGCTATTCCAGAAATCAGTAATACATAACTATGCATGCTGGCTAGATAAAAAAAAGGTAAACAAAACTTTCGTGGCCTTTGGTGATATATGCAACCGCTCGAAGAAGTTTGCACAGCTATTGAAAAAAAACAAAATCATCCATCAATTGCCCTAAGAAGGATACCCTTCAACGGCTTGAAGCCGACTTTCAGGCAGTGCAGACAGATCATAATATAAATATAAAACGAAAAAAATGATAAAAACAAATATACACGAAACAAAATATAGAACCACTACTTGTACTTGAACGACAGTTCCTATTGGTAGCTTACTTCACTCGCTTCGCTAGTTTCGCAAGCCCCCATTAGTACATTCTCTATATATTTGATAACAAACCCAAACATCAAAACAAAACTAACCAATGACCATACAAGAATATCTCGACAGCATACAAAAGCGATACAAACTCGGCAATGCCACCGAGCATACCTTCCGATGCGATTTGCAGCAACTCATAGAAAGCATGGTGCCGGGCATACGGGCCACCAACGAACCCCACGTTCGTCTCAGGCTCTTGCCTTAGACGTTCTATTTCTTAAGGCTTTGC
>DYPB01000389.1 GCA_020720185.1 Flavobacterium psychrophilum
CACCTTTGTCGTATTTATAAATCCAACGGCAAAAATCCAATCCCATTTCAAAGGCTGACGGTATTCCCAAAAGAAAATGTCGGTTTTCATATTTTACAAAAATTCGTTGACCTGATTCCAAATTAGTATTAAACTGACTTGTATTGACCGAAAGAAAAACATTGAAATTGGTATTGCCTTGAGAAATATGAGAATTGAAAACGCCGGTGGCAAAACAAGTGGTGGACATTTGATTTTCATCGGGAACTAAACCTATATTGGCTTGTAAAATATGTGCATGTGGTCGGTCAACCAATATTTCTTTTTGTTTGAAAACTACGTGATGATTTTCTTTGGTAAAGAAAGAAAGGCATTGATTATTTTGTATTTCTTTGTGATGCATTTCTATTCCAAAAAAATGTTGAATATCGGCTATATTAAGGTCTAAAACCTTTAAAAAAGAGGCCGAATTAAACAGATTTTCTCTTAGTTGATTTGAATTATTTCCAACCAAATGAATAGAATCATTGGTAAATTCTAAATCCAATTTTTTAAGCTTTTTCAAATCCTTGTCTGAAATAGCTTCGGCGTGATTGGGTAAAAATAATCCAAAAAATTCTAAAGTTTTGGTTTCATTGGGTTTTAACAGAAAAGGTTTTTCTTGTAATGCCACAATCGGGGACTCTCCTGCTCTATTTCCTGAAAATGATTTTGAGGATAACGCTTCGGGCATACCGGTTTCTCTATGTGAATTTCCATAAAACTGCATGCCATCGGTCAATCCTGAAAGTGCGGATTGATTACTTGCCAATAAAAGCCATGGATTACCGGTAGCTTCTTTGGTGTTTTGCCTACACACAATGACAGCACCATGCTGCTCCTCTTGCAATACCGTTCTTTCTAAATATTGGCTTACGTAATACTCATTGACCAAACCTTCATTTTTTGTTTTCAAACCTACTTCTTGAAAATAGACTAAGTCCATCTCGCAACTCTTGTCTGTAGCATTGATAATTTCAATTTTCCATTTCCAAGCATGACTTTTTTCAGCCAATTCTAAAATACAAG
>DYPB01000130.1 GCA_020720185.1 Flavobacterium psychrophilum
TTTTTGAAGTAGTTTGAGTTTGGAATAGATTTCTAATGCGTAATTTGGGTTTAATCATTAACAATTTTTCCTTGCCATTTCATCATACCCCCAATTAAGTTGAAAGTGTTTTTAAAGTCTAATTGTTTCATAATTTTGCAAGCTTGTGTGCTTCGGGCACCTGACCTACAATATACAAAATAGTTTTTATCCTTATCTAATTCATCCAAAAGATAAATAAACCCCTGACCTTTGTAGATGTCAATGTTAATAGCATTCTCAATACGCCCATCGTTCCATTCATCTGGAGTACGAACATCAATAATTACTGCATTTCTGTCATTTTTTAATTGATAAATCCATTCACTTTGTGATAAATCCATAATTTATTTTTTTGCAAAAATACAAATTAAATTATTTAACATTTTATTTGTATATACAGATAAAAACAATACAAATATTTAACAAATGACTATTGAAACTATTTTGAAGTCTAAAAATGTAAAGGACAATTCTCAAAAGGTTGCTCTAAATATTATTTATACTCTAAATATTTTAAATGAAAATTTTAACGAATTTTTAAAACCTTATGATTTGTCTGTCAAACAGTTTAATGTATTAAGGATTTTGCGAGGTCAGAATGGAAAACCCGCTAATATGTGTTTAACCCAAATTACACATTAGACTTCGTTATGAAAATAGAAGGAAAATAGAAGTTGTAATAACCAAAAAAGGATTGAATTTGTTATTAAAATTAGACCCAAAGCTTATTAATAGTCAAAATTCTTTTTCGGATAATTTAACTGAAGAAGAATTAGAAACATTGAATATATTACTTGAAAAGTATAGAAATAAAAACAAAAATTAACAAAAAATCTAAAAAAAATGAAAAATTTAAAACCATTAGCATTAGCACTATTAGTAAGCTTTTCTGCATCAATGAACGCACAAATAAAAAAAATTGACGCATCAAAAAGCACCATTAACTGGGTTGGTAAAAAAGTAACAGGTGAGCATTTTGGAACAGTAAATTTAAAAGAAGGGTCGTTGGTTTTTAAAAAGAAAAAGTTAGTTGGTGGTAGATTTATCGTTGATATGACAACAATGACAGCAACCGATTTGACAGGAGAATATCAAGGAAAACTAAATGGACATTTAAAATCTGATGATTTTTTTGGAACAGATAAATTTAAAACATCAACATTAGTTTTCAAAAAAATAACTGTAAAAGCTGCAGAAATTTACACTATAACTGGTAATTTGACTATAAAAGGTGTTAAAGAATCGATAACATTTGATTTAGTTACAACTACAAATAGTGCTACAACCTCGTTAAAAATTGACCGAACAAAATACGGAATTAAATATGGTTCGGGAAGTTTTTTTGATAATTTAGGTGATAGAGCTATTGCTAACGAATTTGAATTGAAAGTAGCCTTAGTTTTCTAAAACAGTTAGATATCATAATATAAAATAGGTTGCTCGAAGAATATTTTTTCGAGCAACCTATTTTTTTAGGGAAGAAGATTTTATATCTCTCTAAACTTCTCTATTTAAATCAAAAGCCTCTAAATATTCGGCTACTCGCTTAACAAAACTACCACCAAGTGCTCCGTCAACCACACGGTGGTCATAGCTATGAGAAAGGAACATTTTTTGTCTAATTCCTATAAAATCTCCTTCTGGTGTTTCAATAACTGCAGGCACCTTTCGGATAGCTCCAAGTGCTAAAATTCCTACTTGTGGCTGATTGATAATCGGTGTGCCAAAAACGCTTCCAAAAGTACCAACATTAGTAACTGTATAGGTTCCGCCTTGTGTGTCATCAGGTTTTAATTTACCTGCTTTTGCCCTATTGCCCAAATCATTAACCGCTTTTGCCATCCCTACTAGGTTTAATTGATCAGCATTTTTTATAACAGGAACGATTAAATTTCCATTTGGTAAAGCCGCGGCCATTCCGAGGTTTATATTTTTCTTTTTGATAATAAAATCGCCATCTACGGAGATGTTTATTCCTGGAAAATCTTTAATCGCTTTTGCTACAGCCTCCATAAAAATAGGAGTGTAAGTTAGTTTTTCGCCTTCTCTTTTCTCAAAAATATTTTTAACTTTTTCTCTCCATTTTACAATATTGGTAACATCTACCTCAATAAAAGATTGAACATGGGCAGATGTTTGCACCGAAGCCACCATATAACCCGAAATGAGTTTTCGCATTCTGTCCATTTCTATAATTTCGTCTCCGCCGTTTACAGCTGTTGGTGGTTGAGAGGCTACTGTCGTTTTTTGAGCAACAATTTCAGGTACATTTTGTTTTTTCGGTTCTGCTTTTTCAATTGGAATTTCCATTTTTTTCCAACTTTCTACATTTAAGTTTGAGTTGTTTTCTTCTGCTTTCTTAACAGCAACAAAATTTAAGATATCGTCTTTTGTAACTCGACCATCTTTTCCTGTTCCTAAAATTTTTTCTAATTCGATTACAGAAACCCCTTCTTCATGTGCAATATTTTTAACTAATGGAGAGAAAAATTTATCAGAATCGACATAATGATTTGGTAATAATTTTTCCCCTTCGGTAGGAATAGTTTCTTTACTTTTAGGACTAGCTGTTTCTTCATTCGGAATTATAAATGAAACGGTTTCTTGTTTAGAAACTACAGCATTTTCAGTACCTTCGGTTTCAATAATGGCAATGGTCTGACCTACTTTTACTAAATCGTCTTTACTAAAAAGTTGTTCAACTAAAATTCCTGCAACTTCACTTGGCACTTCGCTATCAACTTTGTCAGTAGCTATTTCTAGTACCGCCTCATCCATTTCTATCTTATCACCTACTTGTTTTAGCCAGTTTGTAATGGTTGCTTCAGCTACACTTTCTCCCATTTTTGGAAGTTTTAGTTCAAATCGTGCCATAGTATGTTTTTTTTGCAAATTTAGAAATAATTACTAAATTTTAATTACTAAATTTTAATTTTTATTACTTTTCCCAAATCATTTGCAGAATTACTTCCGATTATAAAACTAGAATTTGGAATATAGTTTTTAAAAGTAATATTTGTAGATTTATAGGTTTCCATAAATGATATTATCTCTTTAAAAGTAAAAGAATTAATATCAAATATTATTTCGTAATTAGAATATTTTTTATTTGTAAATTCTTTAAAATCAGAATAATAATAAATATTTTTTTCTAAATTTAATTTTGTATTGGTCTTTGTAAAAAATATATATTCATCAATTTTAAATTCAATATTTTTTTGTTGATTTTTTTTAAACAGACTAAACATAAAACTTCCTATTTTCATCATAAAATCAAATACAATTGGTTTTGTAAAATGTTTTTTGTAAAAAAATTGCATGGCCTCTTGAAATCGTTTCATATATTTTGCATCTCTAATTGTGCTTTCTCCTTTATAATGAATTACGGTTGTATTGGCAAAATAATAATTGTTGTAACCTAATTTTAAAGCACTGTAACTCAAATCGATATCGTCAGAATACATAAAACAATTCTCGTCAAAACCACCCATTTTCATATATAACTCTCGTTCCAAAATCATAAAAGCACCTACCAAAACATCAACCTTTCCTGATTGATTTTCAGTAAGATGCTGGGCATAATATTTTCCAAAAAAATTAGAGATTTTATAAAACCCGAAAATTTTAGTAACCGCAACCCAAGGTGTGGGAATACCTCGTTTAGATTCGGGCAAAAAATTTCCAGAACCATCAATAAGCTTACAACCGATAATTCCAAGCTCCTCAATCACAGAAGGTGGGATTAGTAGAAACTTTAATATTTTTTCAAATGTATCTTCGGAAACAACAGTATCTGGATTTAAGATGCAAATATATTTGCCCTTTGCTTGGCTTACTCCAATATTGTTACCTTTTGGGAAGCCAAAATTTGTTGTATTTTCAATTAATTGGATGTTTGAAAACTTGGTTTTTACCATCTCGCAACTGCTGTCTTGCGAATAATTATCGACCACAATTATTTCAGCATCAAGGTTTTGAATGGCTTTTTGAACACTTATCAAGCACATTTCTAAAAAAAATGGCACTTTATAGTTGAGTATGATGATGGAGAGTTGCATCTTTTTTTTTAGTAAAGTGTTAAAAACAGGTGTAATAAAAAAGATGTAAAATTAATAAAATACTTATAATAGACTGATTTACAGGATTATTTTTATATTTTAGAAATCTATTTATTATCATACTTGCCTGATTTATGACTTGGATTAAAACCGAATATTCATTCCTGCTATTGTATAATTTTCATTGGCAGAAAAAGAATAACTGAATTTTGGTTTAAAATTATATTTTTCACCAATTTTTGTTATTTTTTTCTCAACAATTCTGTTTTTTACAATATTTTTTCCTACGATATATCCCATAAAAATTGCCAAAGGATAATCAGAATACCAATGTACTTTGCTTTGTGCCATTTCAAAACATAAAGCTCCCATAATTGTGTATCCTACTGGTTTTATCCATTTTACCTCTTTATAATTTTCAGATACTATCACAAAAGTTGTCATAATTGTAGTTAAATGTCCAGAAGGCATTGCATCATAATAAGGAGTATTTTTACCATAAGCGACAAATGATGGAAATGGATTCCAATCGCCACCTGGATTAGCATTTTTTTCGGCAATAAACGGACTTTCTCTACCCGTAATTCGTTTTATAGATTGTACAAAAACTCCAGATGCAATAAGTCCTTCTGCAATTTCTGAAGAGGTTTGAATAGCTCTGTAATCGTCTTTTAATAATCCATAAGTTAATAATCCACCTCCAATTAGAATCATATTAAAACCATTTCCGAGATTATAAATTCCAGAACTGATGTTTTTAGGAACCATTCTTCCAGCATCTGAATAAGTATGGTTTTCTTCAAAACCAATTTGTTCTCCAAAATTTCTAGATTCGTCTATTAATTTTTGGTCAATAGGCACTAAAGCGGCTGTTGATCCAAGAGCTGCTCCAAAGAAAATTAGGTTGTCTTTTTGGATAAATGATCTTCCCATCGATGCAAAATCTTTTGGCAATCTATTTATAAATTCCCAAAATTTAGGTTTAGAATATTGATAAGTTAATTCGTCAGAAATTTTATATTCTTGAGTATTGTTTAGTAATGCAATTTTGGTTTCCACTTTCAAAGAGTCGGTTTTTTGAGCATTTGATAATAAAAATCCAACTAAAAAAATAACAATAAGTATGTTTTTCATTTTAAAAAATTTGATACAAAAATAGAAAAAAGAAAGAGGAATAACACAAGAATAATTAAAACTATAAATATGAAGGAAATAATCATAATTTATCTTTTGAGTATTTCTTCATT
>DYPB01000390.1 GCA_020720185.1 Flavobacterium psychrophilum
GTTTCTTAAATTCATATCTATATTTTTGTGTGGAGTCCGTGTGGGTGGCAGTGCGGTTGGTTTTAAAAAAAATGCTTTTTTTGATTTTCAGTGTTTTAGCTGAATTTTAACATTTTTTAAGTGTTCTCGATAACGATTTTTTTTGAGCATAAAAAAAGCGACAAACGTAAATTTGTCGCTGTAAAAGAATGTTTGTCGAAAAGTTTACTGCAATTTTACTTGTATTTTTCTGTCCAGGGCTTTTGCTATTTTCTCTATTGTTTGTAAATTCGGATTGGTTTTATTTCGTTCGATAACGGATAAATGAGATACCGCAATGCCTGTTTTTACTGCTAAATCCGATTGAGTTAAATGCTTTAACAAACGCATGTTTTGAATTTGTGTTCCGATAGGTAAATTTACTTCGACCTCCCAACTATTTTCAAAAATTACATCCGAACCGATTGAGTAATACACTTGGCGGCGTTGCCCCAAAAAGTTGTATGAAATCCGGATTTTTTTAAAAGAGAGTGTCCCGACCTCTGATACAAATGCAGAATTAATTACGGCACTTTTACAAAGTTTTTCGGTGTATTTATCCGGATTTAATTTTGCAATTTCTGATAAATCAATTTCTCTGTATTGTCCGTTCGCAAACAGAAGCAATACATCTTTATTGTTTTTTATGTCTATGACAGACAATATTTTAATTCCGTTCATTGTCGTAAATTTGGATTCAATATTGTGAAAATTGTAAGCAATTCGTTTTCTTTACCTTTTGCCCAACTCAAAATGAGAGACAATTGTTTTTTGGGCATTCGACCGCGCAAAACGTCAAGTGTTTTTATCCGAATAAGAATTTCATATTCAGCATAATACGCATGAAAATGAGGCGGATTGTGGTCAGCTCCGTTTATCCAAATAATTATGCCGTTAAAATCTGCTATTCGGTCTCCCATGTGCTACAAATTTACGATAAAATATAATACAGTGTATCACTTTTTGTGAAAATAATTTTCAGCCGCAAAAATAATGAAACGCACGTTGCCGTAAATTGCCGTT
>DYPB01000391.1 GCA_020720185.1 Flavobacterium psychrophilum
ATTTTGAAAATGAAAATGCCCACTGCTTCCAAAGTAAATATTGACGCAATAGGAATAAATAAACATGCGGTAACACGGGTGTTGTACAACAAATAAAAAGAGTATAACGGTTACAAACGGACTAACCATCCAAAGTTGGAATGTTTCCTACCAAAATTAAAAAATGTGAAAACCGAGTTTGTTATGAGCATTGCTGAAAATCGTAAAGAGTAAGCAGGAGTTATTTACCTTAATTAAAATAATAAGGAAAATTATTTATAACTCCAAAAAAAGTAGTATTTTAACCAAAAAACTTTTACCTTTTATGAAAAACAAATTTTTATTTTTAGCTTTTTCATTAATTTTGATTGCATTTATTTTTAGTTGCAACAAAGAATTTAATGAAACCAAAGACCCAAATTCTTCAAACACAAAAAGAGTAACAGGAGAAGGAATTATGAACATTTCTTATGACATAAAAACAAATATTTACTACGACGTAAATAGAGAAAACCTCAATAATTTAGACTTGGCTAGTATTAATCCAAGCGAAGAAAAACAACATATTGATATGACTTTATTTAAAGATGGTAGTGTTGAAATGACCTTAATGAAATTGGATTTCGATAAAACGATTAACATACCCAATCATGTACGACCAAGCGATTTACCTGAAATTGCAAAAACGCATATTAAAGGAAACAACATAATCTATTATGACAAAAATGGTAAAGAATTATCCGCTTCTACGATTAAATCGTCGGATATGTCTCAAACTGTTAAAAAAATAGAAGAATTACAAAACAATTATTCACAAGATGAAATTAACGAAGTGATTGCTACGCTACAAGGCAACCGATATGTAGATAATTTAGAAGATTATATTTCACACGCCAAAGAAAATAATTTTGTAATAATGGAACAAGGCGATGATTTTGTAACCATTAGATCAACAATGGAAAACCAACCAAGTGGAATGAATTTGCAAAACGTTTTGCTGATTGACAGAAAAAATAATCGTCTTATGGGAAATAGAATTTATGATAATAATAAATTAA
>DYPB01000392.1 GCA_020720185.1 Flavobacterium psychrophilum
TTGCTGAATAAAAAATTCAAATATTCGTATTGACGAAATGTATTTTTGGGAAACTGTTTTTTGATTGCTGAATAAACGTGTTTATCAAATGGTTCGCCTGCGGCGTGTCCCGATAATGTTCCTGAAATTGGTTTTTGAACCGAACTACCTTTGATAGTTTTTTGTAATACGTTAAAATCTATTATCATATTGTTATTCAAAAAGTTTGTCAATCAAACTATTGATTTCTTGTATCAAATCTTCGTTTTTCGTTTCGATTAATGTTTGACAAGTTTCTGTAATCTGATTATGAATTAATATTTCTTTATCATTTTTCCAATTTATTGCACGAAATGGAATACTTGTAATTGGTTTTTCCGAAAATTCTACAATGTTTCCTTTTACAATTCCATTGATTTTCAACCAATCAAAGGTTCTGTAATTATTTAATAAACTCAAAATATATTCTATGCTTTCTTTTGTTGTATCTTTTTTGAAAATCGCTGTAACGTCTTGCGTTGGATAAATTCCACTTTCGGCAAGTGCAAAACGAAAATAATTTTTATTTGAAATCCGTTCTTTGCAAGGAACAAAAATTCGTTTTTCGTTGCGACTGAACAAATTAAAACTACGTGGAAAAACCCACTGCCAATAAGGAATTACACGATTGTATTGATAACGCTTTTCTAATTCTGTTTTATAAGGTTGTAAATGTTCGTAAAAACATGGAAAATTTTGCTTTATTTCATCTTCTGTGATATTTTCTGAAATGTAAAGATATTTTGTGATATTTTCGTAATAATATGGTTTAATGTCCTTTGCTTTAACAACTTGTAAAATAGAGTTTTTCTCTTTTTCGTTCAATGTATGTCCGTTTAATTGAAATGCTTTATCAAGTCCGCTTACTAAACCGTTTCCAATATCGCAAAAATCACCGATTGTATGATATTCTATTTCTGTATTATCAGCAAATAATGATGCTTTTTTTGTTGCCTTTTTGCAATTGTTTTCTAATATTTTTAGTTCTTCCTTAATTTCATCTGTGCATAAAAGCCAA
>DYPB01000393.1 GCA_020720185.1 Flavobacterium psychrophilum
TTTTTCGTTAAGGGCAACTAAAATATACGATAAATTGATTGATAACTAAATGAATGACGATGAAAAGATAAACGAACTTGATAATTTTATTCCAAAATGGTTTGCGATTTATACGCAACCAAAAATGGAAAAATCAGTATATCAACAATTAACAAAAAATAAAATTGAAACTTATTTACCATTAAAACAAGAAATTAGACAATGGTCAGATAGAAAGAAAATTGTAGAAATTCCATTATTTTCGTCTTATGTTTTCGCAAAAGTGAAAACAGCAGAATATTATAAAATTCCAACGATAACAACTGGAATTTTGAGATTTGTAACAATTGGCGGAAATAGAATTGCTATCAAGGATAAAGAAATTGCAACAATCAAATTATCTCTAAAACAGAATGATACAGAAATAGAAACGACAACAGAAAATTTTGACAAAAACGAAACGATAGAAATAACCAAAGGATTTTTAAAAGGAAATTTCGGTAAATTAGTTGATTATAAAGGCAAAAAACGAGTAGCAATAAAATTAGATAGTTTGCAAAGTAACATCATAGTTGAAATAGATAGACGATATTTAAAAAAAGTCGTTCAAATTGATTGATTACAAAAAATAATTGTTAATTTGGACATTTAAATATAAAAATCAGTATAATTATAAATCACTGAAAATAACCTCGTTAAAACATAAAAATGTGATTGACGTGGCGTAAGCGTGAAAAACAATAAACAAAATTAAAACAAAAAAAATGTAGTAGGCATTTTTCAACTGTTTGACTTGATACGATTGATTTTAACTTGACAAGACAACTGACTGATTGATTGAATTCCAAAGGTCGTGCAAACACAAAAATTGAATTAACTTTTATCATTTGTGCTTCAAAAAAAGATTTGTGGTTGACCTTTAAAATTCATTCAATTATTGAGAAATCGGTAAAGACAGGATTAACGGATGAACTCGAAACGATTGATAAAAAATGCCCTTAACATATAACAGCCGACAATGCAAGCAGTTATGCAAACTTTGGACAGAAATATA
>DYPB01000394.1 GCA_020720185.1 Flavobacterium psychrophilum
ATTCCTTTTTCCATTCCTTTTTCCATTCCTTTTTCCATTCCTTTTTCCATTCCTTTTTCCATTCCTTTTTCCATTCCTTTTTCCATTCCTTTTTCCATTCCAGTTCTAACTGCATATTCCATTCGTCCTCGTTCATCTTGCTCTCTCATAAAGGCATAGTCGTAATTTTCTAATTCTTGTTTTGTCCAACTATGTTTGTCGGCATCGTGATAAGCATTTTTTAAACCTTTATCTTCTATTTTTTTTGGAATTATATCTAAATTCTCGGCATTTTTGATAAAATAAACCCATTGATCAATTATTGTAGTTAATTCACTTTCGGTTTTATTAAATTTTGGCAATTCTATAAAATTAAATTCAATATCTTTAATAATGTTTTCGCCTGTGGCAATATCAACCACTTTGTGACGACTTATATAATCGGTGTTTTTTGTGATTTCGAAATTCAAAATTCCTATAAAAAAAGTTGGATTTAGCCTCTTATAATCATCACCTCTTTCTATCTGACCGCTGTAACTCTTTGATGCGTAGTACAATACTCTTTTGTCGAATCCATCAACTGGTGCAACTTGCATTTCTACAATATATGATTTTTGATTTTCATCTTTGGCTTTAATATCTACAATTGTTACTTTTCCGCCTTTGATGGTGGGCAGTTGATACGGATTTAAAATCTCTACCGAAACAATTTGATTGTCATTTTCTAATAATAGTACAGCATTTAGAAACGAAATTAAAACTTCTTTTCTATTCTCGTTACCAAATATTTTTCGGAATGCAATATCGTTGGTTACATCTACAAATTTCATTTTCATATTATTTTGTTACGGCAAAGATACAAAAATTAGCTGGAAGTTCTTAAAGTTGAATAATTTGTTACCTTGACTACCAGGAAACCCGAACAAGGTGAACAGGTGAGCAAATCTATTTTGATTCATTTCTACTTCAAAAACAAATACTTAATCATTTTTTTAATATTGAATATAGCATATCTTATGATTAGAAAATACCAAGAACATTCGCTTTTATTGTA
>DYPB01000395.1 GCA_020720185.1 Flavobacterium psychrophilum
ATCCTGAGCATTTGTTTTGCTTTTTTGAAGGAAAAGACAATGCTTACTACGTTTCACGAATCAAAAGATTTACAGAGAATTATTATCCAGTTAGGTGTGGTGGAAAACAATCTGTGCTTGATGTATATGCGTTAATTACAGGTAAAGAAGAGTATAGGAAATATAAATTTGGTTTCTTTATTGATAGAGATTTTAATACTTCAATTGGAGCCAAAACTCCTCCAATTTATGAAACACCTTGTTACTCAATAGAAAATTTGTATGTTTCGATAAGTGTTTTTAAAGAAATTTTAACTAACGAATTTCATTTGTCGGAAGTATCGGATTCAAATTTTAAAAAATTAGTGGACTTGTATGAGCAAAGACAAAAGGAATTTCATAATTCAGTTTTGCTTTTTAATAGTTGGTACGCTTGTTTAATAGAGAAAAGGGAAAAAGAAAATCTGCAAACAGGAGTAAAGCTTGATGATAAGTTGCCAAATGATTTCATTGACACCAGGCTTGACGAAGTTAAATCATCCTATAATTTCCTAAAGATAAAAGAAACTTTTCCTAATGCTATTGAAGTAGACTATGCTGAAATTGAGAAAAAAATGAAATTATTTCAAGGAAAAGAAATGCACAAAGTTTTCCGTGGGAAATACGAATTGGAATTTCTAATTAAAATGATTCGAGAAATACTTAAAGATTCAAGAACTGAAAAAAAAGTTATTTCATCAAAGATAGATTTTTCATTTGGAGACGGGAGTACTCTTGGCCAACAACAAGCATTGAATATTTTTGAAGCATATGCTGAAACACCTAAAAACTTATTGGACTATTTGAAATTTATAGTAAATAAGGAATAACCCCACATAACAAAGGCTAAAATCAAGCGGGCATAAAGTGCTAATTTGAATGGCAGTTCAACTAATAAACTTTATCGCAAATTGACAGTGAAGTGCTCCGAAATGCCCGCCAGCTTTTAGCCTTAGCCGTTAGCAGTAATTATGCCGAAAAATACAGAAAACAAACAAATAATGAGATATAT
>DYPB01000131.1 GCA_020720185.1 Flavobacterium psychrophilum
TACAGGTTAGAATGCGCAGGGGGACTTTATAAACATTCGCAGTAGTGGCGGGGGTATTTAGTCGATGCGATGTTATCGTTTTCTTTTTTATTCATTATCAATCCGTTAAAAGACAATCTTTGTAATTTTAAGAACTTATAAATTGTTTTAATTCAAATAATTCAACTTTATCAAATTCCTTTATATTTGAAATTGCACCTGCTTTTACTGTTTCAATTTTTTCCAAACTCAGTTTTGCTTTTTTAATTTCCTTTTCGCTTAAAAGCCCAAGAAATTTTGCAATTGCTTTTACATTAATATCTTTAATTTTAAGTAAAAATGCTAAATTACACATTGTTGAAAAATCAAAACTCGGTTGATTAAATTCTTCAATGCCTTGTGATAATAAAATTACAGAAACGCCTTGTGAGCGTATTTCACGCAACATTTTTTCTAAAATACTCTGGGATTTTCGGTCCTTAAATATTACATGAGCTTCATCAATTAGTAAAACGTATCTTAATGCAATTTTTCCATTTTCAAAGGGTGCTTTTTCCATGTTCATAAATACGTTGTAAATGTAATTGATAATCAAAAATGTAGCTGTAAATTGTACAGGTGTCGGCAAATCGCCTGAAAGCGACAAATAGTAATTTTTATTTATAAAACTTTCAAGAGGATTTACTTTTGTTTGGAATAAATTTAGTTCCTGCAAACTGTTTAAAATGCCTGTCAATCTACTTGTTTTGCCGTCTTCGGCTGTAATTACGTTTTCGTAAATTTCTTTGAAAGAAGGATATTCACCGTTTGTTTTATTTTCAAAAGCGTCTTTAACTGCTTGTTTCAGTGTTTGTTCTTTATTTTCGCCAATATTGCCGTATTTTGCAATTATATCAACAAATTTATTTATGCCAAGTATTCTATCTTTTTGGTTTATTGTATCAATAAATGCAAGTGGATTTAATGGAAATGTTTTTTCTGTTATGTTTATATAATTAGTCTTTGTTTGCTCAAAAAATGGTTTGTAAAAATTACTGTTTTCACCTCCTTTCTTAAGTCCCTTAAAATCAAGGTACAAAAATTTAACTTGTTCGTTGGATTTTATATGAAATTGACGAAGTAATTCTAATGCAAATTGAGTTTTTCCTGACCCTGATTCTCCTGCTACTGCAATATGACAGTTATTATATTTATTTGTGTCGTTTATGTCAATTGTTATAACTTCTCCGTTGTCGTTTCTTTTACCAATGTCTAAACGTAATAAACCGTTAAAAAATTCTTTATGAACTGTTTGATTTTTATTTTGAACTGCGTCTAAACTTACTTCTGTATCTTCCAAAGTTTCAATGCCTGTTTCAAGGTGTTTCATGAGAAAATCAAACATCGGATAATTTGGGTTGTCAAGAAAAATTTTGTCAATAAGTTGTAAACCGTCGTCAAGATGTAATTTAAAATACTTTGGCAAATCTGGGCTTGATGCTGGAATATCATAATGTTTGCACATTAACGCAACGTAGAAATTTTTATACTTTCCAAGCAAAGTATGTTCTTTATATTCCTTTCCGTCTTTTATACTCGAAATATCTTTAATTTCTAAGTGTCGGTTTTTGGCAAGTGAATAATTTATTGCAATTCGAGCAATTATATTTTGTTCAGAAATTGCCAATTTTGAAGTCAATCGTTGAACAACTTCTTTATTTTCTGCTGATGTGGTTATATTTATTAGTAACATATTATTTCATTAATTCGTTTATTTCAACACGTTTAAACTCTGATTTATCAGGATTGATGTTTTCAATTAAATAGGATTTGGAAATTGCTGGTTGTAACAGTTGAAATTCTTTAAATGTTAATTCTTTGTTTAACAATGGGAAAATAACAACCTGCTCTGAAACATTTGGATAAAAATTTCTGATAATGTTCTCAGAATGTGTTTCGTCAAATTTTTGCATTGGACTGTCAATAAAAACTGGAAAGCTAATTTCAGATTCTTCTACTAAACTTTTTAGTAGGGAAGAAGCATAAATTTGTTGTTGCCCTTTTGAAATACTGTCTTTGCTAATTTCTTCTTTCCTTTTGTTAAACAGCAAGATATCAACGTAATCATTTGTAATATCAACTCTTACGTTATCAATCAAATCCATGTGCAGCAAACTTTTTAAGTTTTTCAGAATGCTTTTTTCTAATGATACTTTTTTCTCATTTTGAAAATTCATGGTAAACGTATTTAGCTGATTTATTAGCGTTTTATATATTTCGCCTTTCTCTTTTTGATTATCCGAAATCTTGATTTTTTCCGATAATTTGTTAGATTCTTTAAGAATTCTGACATTTTCGCCTTCTAATCTTTCAATTTCTTTTTTAAGACTTCCGACTTTTTCAATTAATAAATCTCGTTTTTCGGATAATTCTTTTTTCTGTTGTCGAAGTTCTTTAATATGTTCGTCTTGCAAATTGCTTTCTGCTTCCTTGATCTGTCTTTCTAAAACGGTTAATTGATAAGTAGAATTTACATAATCGTTACTTATCATCTTTAATTGCTCTTTAAAAGACAAACGTAAATGATTTATTAAATTGTCCAAATCTCTTTTTTCGTTTTCAGAAAATTGCAACAGTGGTTCAAAACCAATAGGTAAATTATCTTTTGAATCGTATAAATGTTCTTTTATTAATTCACGAATTGTACTATTATAAAATTCTTGTGTTTTTACAGGAATTACAAATTCTTGTCCTGTTTTGCTGGTTTCTTTTTCTCTTAAATCGTTTAGTTTGTTGATTATTTTTTCGGTTTTTTGTTCGATGTTGTCGATATTGAATTTTTTCTCTTTATACTCCTTTTCTAAATGAAGTTGCTTCGCAACTTCCATCACTTTATTTCCTGCGATACCAAAGGGAACATACTCATAAAGTTTTGATAAATCATCTTTTAAGGTTCTTATCTTATTTTCAGCATTAATTCTGACAGTTTTCATTTCTTCAAATTCGCTGTCAGAAATTGTATGCCCAAAATGTACAAGTTTTGATTGAATTTGGTCTATTTGATACGCAAGAAGATTTATCTCTTCGGTTAATTCTTCTATTTCGTTTGAATTTTTCTCTAAAATTAACTTATTATTTTCAATTTGTTGTTTTAATTCGTTTAGTTTTATACGTTCTTCCGTTGTTGCAGACTCTTTTTTCAAGTTGTTTAGCAATTCTTTTAGCTTATTTTTAAGGTCTTCGTATTTTTTTATTCCCAAAACTTCGGAATAGGCTTTGCTTAGTTCCTTTTTTTGTTCGGAAGTGTGGATTGTAGCAAGCGAAATTATTTTTTCAGCGTCGAAGAAAAAGAATTTGGCAATCTCTCTTGGCAAAATAAAATCAGTTATGAATTTTTCATAGCCGTATTCTCTTGTAATTTCGCTTTTTACGCTATTAATTAAAATTTCAACTTCTTCTTTCCTTGTTAGTGTGTCATACGAACGAATAATTTTTAATTCTTTTGTAGGCATTTCAATCGGTAAATCAACGTCAATAAATGAAACAGAAACAAAAAATTTATTTTCACCTTCGGATTTTGCAAGTCTGTTTATAGAATTGCTTATATAGGCTTCATAATTTCCTTGACTTGAAATTTCATCGGCATACAATTTATCAACTTGTTGCATTAAACGACCATATAAACACCAAACAAGTGACATTAAAAAAGTAGTTTTACCATAACCGTTTTTACCGCTTATAATAATCATATTTTTGTCATTATCTGGCAATAAATCAATTACATTCGTGCCTTTGTAAATACGAAAATTATTTAGTTCTATTTCTTTAATTTTCATTGTTGTCAACTTCTTTTAAAAATTCTTCAATTCTTGTTTCAATGCCCGATTTTAAACCAACTTTATTAACCATTAAGTCTTTTGTCTTTTGAATTTTTAGTAAATCTTCTATTAATTCAAAATGTGCCGGTGTTTCTTCAACTGCACTTTTGAGCAAGTCTTTTTCTTGTTTCGTTTTCTCACTATGATTTTTCATATTCAATTCCTTTTGAAAAATTTTATTATATATGTCTGCAACTTTTGTCGTATAAAATTTATCACGATACCAATATACTTGAATTGCAACAAGTTCTTGATGTGAAATTAATTCTATTTGTGGGTGTGTTTTTTGAATCTCTTTTTGTGCTGTTAAAACTTGTTCCAACACTTTGGCTCTGTAAGTGAGTTCATAGGGTCCACCATTTGCTAGTTCTTGTCCGTTTCGTCTTATATCTTGTCGGTTTGCAGGAATATTCCGTTCTTCATGTAATGATTTTCGAACATCGTATAATGGTTGTAGCCAATCGTATCCGTTTCTTATTAATGCAGATGTAGATTTATCTTCTTTAACCACAGTACAAACCCAGCACCCAAAACGACTTTGACCGCAAGAAGGTGAATTTCTATCTGTTACCATCGTGGGGCATTCATAGTCATCTGCGCTTGCATCGGAATAAATATTAAAAAGTGTTTTATTATCTGCTTTCCAAGGTGATAGAACAGAGTTAATGTAACCCCACACTTCTTCTGCAACAAGACTTTTTATAGGTAAATATACATAAGCATTTTTTAATGTCGAATGTTCGGAAAGTCTGTTTCCTTTAATTTCGTGATTTTTAATCGTTTTTGCGCGGCTCGAACTCTCTGCACTTCGAGTTCCAAGGATTACAATCGCTTGTTGCCGTTCTTTTAAAATGCTTTTTATATAATTTGAAGTTGGGTCAATCTTTAAACGCTCAGTACACCAACGAAATTGATTATTTGGTGCAGGATAACCAAGACCAACTAATTTAATCCAAAATGTTTCATCTAAAGGCGGAACACTTTTATGAACAAAAATTGGTAAGCTTTGTTTTGTCGCTTCTGTTTGAATTTTATACAAAACATTGTTTACATATTGCTCAATAATTGGATTTTCAACAAGCGTATCATTACATACAACATGAATATCTCTAATTCTATCGTTTCGGTCGATTTTTAAAAGTGCATTCCATATTAATTGTAGAACAGCTGTCGAATCTTTACCGCCGCTAAATCCCACAATCCAAGGACTCGTTTTATTCTCGTCGTGTAAATATTGGTCAATTATCTCATTTTCAATATAGTTTATTTTTGGAGACATATATATATTTTTTAAGTTCAATTTAATTTTGCAAATCTATCATTTATTTTTGAATCGGTATTGCAAAGGACGCTAATGAAACATTTAGGGTAATTGGTAAAGCACTAAAAGTGAAAATTTTTGAA
>DYPB01000396.1 GCA_020720185.1 Flavobacterium psychrophilum
TTTCTTCAATTTTCAGTTTTCCGGAAATGAATT
This sequence comes from Flavobacterium psychrophilum, assembly GCA_020720185.1. GTDB lineage: Bacteria > Bacteroidota > Bacteroidia > Flavobacteriales > Flavobacteriaceae > Flavobacterium > Flavobacterium psychrophilum_O. The sequence continues at coordinate 34 of DYPB01000396.1, forward strand.
TGCTCATAAAATTACTTTCAAACTTTCCGCGTGAGTTTACTTCGCTTTCTGTAAACGGTATCCAATGATTTGTGCCGAATTTGCTTTGTATGTTGGTGTTAAATATGGTATAAGTTAAACAATCGTTCTGAAATTCTTTATCACTCTTCCAACCTTCATTCGGATATAGAAATTGGTCTCTGTCGTTTAGCCAAGTTGCTGCAACTACATGTCTGACAGTAAAATATATCGAAGTTTGTATCAAATTTTCTTTATTAATCCATATCCCTCTCGGGTTAGCCATTTGTTCTCTTTGGTTTAAGATATACACGATACGGTTGGTTTGAAAATCGTTGCCGTTTGTACCTGCCAAAAAACCTATATTATTATTTGTTTTGCTTTTAAATGATGTTATCCAATTATTTATGTATTGCTCTTTTTCTAATGCTCTGAATGTTTTCTTTGTTATTAACTCACCTTTTTCATTATAAACATCAGCCTTAATTGTTTTAAATTGATCTTTCTTTTGAGTATTCCAAATTTTAAAACCAATTGGAAATTTTCCATTAACATTATCAAAAGTATCAGCCGGAACAACGAAACATTTTTCCATTTTTGCCGCAAAAAAACTCCGAAACGCTTCAAAAGCAGACCCTTGCAATGTCTTTAATTTTGAAAATTCTGCAATAATGCATCCATTTACCATTTCATAAATTCGTGCTAAAAAAACTGCAAATAACTCCCTTCCCGCTGTTCCAATTTTAGTGCTGTATTTTTGGTGTGCGAGCGAAATATTTACGCCTTTTTTTTCTTTTAACCAATAACTTGAAACTTCCGCATACGGCGGATTTATGTAAATGATTAGTTTTTTGCGTTCCTTTGGATTGTTTATTATATCAAGCAAAGATTTTGGTAATTTAGTAAAATCATCATTTAAAAAATCAAATTGAAAAACGTTGTCTTCCAAAAGGTTCGCACCATTTTTTACGCGGTCTTTCATAACGTCCACGTCT
>DYPB01000397.1 GCA_020720185.1 Flavobacterium psychrophilum
TAAAATTAAATAACCAACAGCACCCAGAGCAATCAAAGAAACAGGATTACTTCCTAAATTTCTTATGAAGTCAAATAAACCACCACCGATACCGATTGGTATCCAAGGAACTTTATTTAATCCGTCACCGTTTTTTTTTTGTTCCGGTTCGGATTCTTTTTGTTTTTTTATTTCTTCATCAGCTTCGGTTTGCGTTTGTGTTGTTACTTGTGTTTCTGATTGTGTTGTTGTCAAAGCTGTTGTAACTTCTTTTGCTTTTTGATTTGCAATTTCGGTTCCTGTTTGAGTCGCTTTAAATTTATCAAATTCGGTTTGAATTGCAATTCTAATATCTTTTTGAAAATCATCAATATTCGGAAGTATGAACACACCACCTTTAACTTGTGCAAGTTTTGAAATAACTGCTCTTATTGCAACACTCATAAAAGGTAATGATATTTGAATTGCTTTAGCAACATTTAATTTTGGTAAATCTGTGCCTATATTTACTAAATTCATTTTAGCTCCTATGCAAATTGTTTTACATATAAATATGTTGATAAGAAGTAAAACGGATAAAACAAAATAACTGAATTACTTGCATTTTTATCATAAATAGCACCTATTCCCTGTGCGTGTGTTAAATAATATCTAACACAATTAATATCTCTGTCATCTAAAACAAGTTCTTTTTTTATTTCTGTCAAACAAGCTTCATATACAGAGTTAAGCACACTTTTATTTTGTTTAACCATTGCATTAAAAGTGATAAATTGTAATTCAAGTTCCAAAAGAGTTTGTAATTTTATGTCAGTTGCAAAACTTTGTAAAAATGCTGTATCAATTTTAATATCTTTTCCAAATAAAGATTTATAAGTTGTTTTTATTGTATCTTCTTGAAATTGAAACAATCCCCTCGAAGGTGAAACTTTTGGATTTTTCTTTTTAGCTTTGGTTTCAGGATTGAATGCTTTCGGTGAAAAGTTTCCTTCAATTTTTGCAATTGTAAAAGTTAATAGCACAATGCTGTAACGCCCCTCTAAG
>DYPB01000398.1 GCA_020720185.1 Flavobacterium psychrophilum
ATTTTTTTTAAGGTATAGGAAACCAAATATTTTTTTTCAGGGGTATGCAAAAGGGTATAATTATCATCGGCTTTAGCAAAACAAATGTTGTGAAACGGAATTTTAATCCACTGATTGTTGTATTTTACAAAAATGTGGTCTTTTTCCAGCTTTGAAACGTTAGGTTCTTTTACTTTTGGATACAAAGCAATACTGATTTGGGTTAAAAGTTCTTTTTCATTGAATGGTTTGAGCACAAATCCTGCCGGTTGGGTTTTTTTTAGCCTATTCACCGTTGACTCATCAAAATGGGAAGTGAGATATATAAACGGAATATGATATTTTTCATTGATAACGTGTGCCAATTCCACTCCGTCTGTATCCCCTTTGATGGTTACATCCAACAAAATCAAGTCGGGTTTTTGAGATTGCAATACTTGAATAGCTTCTGCGGCGCTTCTTACTTTTCCTAAAATTGTATAACCTGCATTGTTTAAAATCAATGCTATATGATTGGCAATAAGCGGTTCATCTTCAACGATAAGAATGAATGTAGGGAATTCATTTTGCATATTAATTACCATTTAATGATTACTTTCCAACCGTTTTCTCTATTTATTTTCATTTTTCCATCCAATTTTTCGACGAATGATTGTATGATTTGCATCCCATAGGAATTGGAAAGGTCAACAGTATTTTTGGTTTCGACTATACCATTGTCTTCCACACATAATGTTTTTTCGTCTAATTCATTTTTTAAAGAAATCCGAATTTTCAAAAGGTCATTCAAAGGTTTTGCGTGTTTTAGTGCATTCAAAATCAGTTCATTAATAATCAAACCGATGGATTGTCCTTTTTCAACATCTACTGTGAAATCGTCAGCATCAATATCGAGATGAACAATTTTTTCATTACCAAAATTGTGAATAATATATTCCGAAATTTCTTTGATATAAGGTTGAATTTGAATTTGTTGCGCACTATCTTTTGTGTACAGTTTTTGATGAATCAACGAAATGCTCTGAATACGCGAAGC
>DYPB01000132.1 GCA_020720185.1 Flavobacterium psychrophilum
GATTGAGAGTAAAAAAAATTCTCCTACCGCCAAATAGGAGAATTTCGTAAAAAAAAACCGCCAAGCATTTAGGAGAGATTGTTATGAAGATTTTGCATTTATTAGCCAATACAATTTTACAAGCAATATTCTGCTAAAGCAACATTTTTATTTGAAACGCTAGGTTTTTGGTTTGAAAACCGGATAATTTTCATTTATATTAGATCCGTTGCGATATGTTTCTTGTTAAATGTATTTTTCATTCATTTTTTCTACAATTGCCTTAAGCGTTTCATAAGTGATTTTGAGTTTTAGATTATTGGAATTATTAAATTCAACGGTCATCCTTTTTTTGCTCACCGTTTTTATTTCCTGCATATTGAATAGATATTTTCTGGAAATTCGCACAAAATTTTGGGTGTTTAGCTTTTTATGCAAATCGCCAATTCCAATTCTCGATACCAGATTATTACCATCTTCCAGAATAATTTCGGTATGGTTTCCGTCTGCAACACAATAGGCAATTTTAGATGGTTCTATATATACATATTCTTCTAAAATAGTTGTAATGGGTACTTTTTTAGCGTTTTGAAGATATTCAACCGTATTTTGGTGAATGTTCTGTCTACTTAATTTACCATTGAAAATCTGAAAAGCCCTTTTGATGGCTTTGTTCAATTCATCTTTTTTAATGGGTTTGAGCAGGTATTCAACAGAGTGCAGTTTATGGGCTTGTTTATGAAAATTGAGTTCATCAAATACGGTGGTAATGATAATTTGCGGCAGTATGTAATTTTCATTCTCTTTACTAAAATCTATCAAAAAATCCAAAGAATTAGAGTCTTTTAGGTTGATGTCAAGAAGTATTAAATCAGGATGAAAACTGATGAGTTGTTTTTTTAGTTCTTCTACAGTTTCTGCAAAACCTATTTCCGATATTTCGGTAATGTCTTCAACAAATCTTTGCAGGGTTAGGCGGTTAGGTAATTCATCATCCGTTATCAATAGTTTCATAGAGTTTATAATTATAATTAAATGGTATATACACTTTTACTATGGTACCGGTTTCCGGTTCTTTTTTACTTACTATCTCAAACGAAATCTGTTTGTTTTGGTTATAGAGATTTAATATGGAAATCAACTTTTTATTACTAGCCAAGCCCATTCCTGTGTTACTAATGCTTGTTTTGGAGTTATCTATGCCAATACCATTATCTTCGATTTCAACGCAGATATAATCTTGATCGGCATATTTTATCCGGATTATTACTAGGCCAATTCTGGATGTTTTTTCTACGGAATATTTTATGGCATTATCAACAAAATGAAAAATAAATAGAATTGGTACTTTTAAATTGTGCATATCCTCTTCTTTGACCGATTGCTTAAGCTCCAGTTTTATTCTTCCTGAAAATCTTAAGGATTGTATATTGGCCAGAATGTAAATATGTTTTATTTCTTCTTTTAGGGCAACGCTTATTTCATCTTTGTTTTTTAGTAAGTATCTGAGTAAATTGGCTAAATCTGCCAAATATATGTATTGTTGATCGGGAGAACTGAATGATAAATTGGCCGCAGCCGAAATGGCATTAAAAATAAAATGGTTGTCGAGTTGATTCATAAGCACTTGGGCTTGTGCCTGCCGAAGTTCGATTTCTCTGTTCTTTATTTCATCTCGTTTTTTCGTTTTTTGCTTATAATAGAATCTGTAAGCCATAAAGATGTTGAAAATGAGCAACAAAAATATGACAATGTACACAATTTGCAATTGATACCAGGCTTTTTGAATTCGGAACTGAAAAGTCGATTTTTCAGAGGGAATCATGTTTTCGTTATAGGCAATTAATTCAAATATGTATTCACCCGGAGGAAGATAGGTATATTCTACATATCGTGAGCCGGATATTTTACTCCATTTTTTTTCTAAACCCAGGAGTCTGTGAGTGAAACTCAATTTTTCAGGATTCTGATATTCGAAGGCTGTGTACTCGATTCTAAAATTTTTTTGATTGGGCTCAAAAACGATTAATTTATCTCTTTCCACTACCTGCTCGCTAAGGGAGTCGTTTTTTTCCTGTAAATTTATTATTTTGTGAATTCTGGCAATGGGCTTATTTTTATTGAATTTCAGCAACGATGTATCTACTTTAAAAACGCCTGTTGTGAGCGGAATCCACAAAAAATTATCCTTGCTTATGAAAAAGCTGTTCTGTTGTACTTCAAGGTTTTTAAAACCGTTGGAATTATCGTAGAAATGAATAAACAACGAGTCGTGCTGGTAAAACAATTGCAAATCGAGCATGGCCATTCCATTGATGGTGCCTATTAGCAGTTTTTGTTTATTTAATTGATAAACAGCGGTAATTGTGGTGTTTAATTTGGGATGGTCAATTCTTCGAAAATGGGTATAATCGTAAAAAAACAAACCATTTCGCCCGCCCAACCAGATGTTTTTTTTATGATCGGCCTTTAGTGTGAGCATACTTTGTTCAACTATTTTATCATTAAGTTTTACGATTTTTCCATTTTTAAACTTGTTTATTCTTCTGCTGCCCACAATCCAAAGGCTGTCGTATTTATCCTTTTCTATGGCAAGCGGGTAGCTCAAATCATAGCCTGCATCGTTTCGGTAGTGTGTAAATTTTTGCTGTTTATCCATAATGCTAAGGCCTTGAGAATGGCAGATAAGCCAATTTTCGGCCAAACTGTCGAAATAGATAAATGAAATATCCGGCATTTGTTCTTTAAAGGTTTTGTTCGCATGAGCGCTAATTATCTCAAGTCCTTTGTGATGTCCTTGTATGATGGAGTGCTTATCAAAGGTGGAATGCCCGAAATAATAGGCAATTTGGTTTGGAACAAAGTTTGCTGTTTTTGTGGTATTGTTTAATTTGGTATAACCGCCCTGATAGGAAAAAAAATACATCTCGTTGTTTAATTCGTTTATTGCCCAAATTTCTTTGAATAGGTTTTCTTGTGGCGCAAAATATTCAAAAGGTGAGATGCCGTATTTATAGATTCCATTTTCACTACCCAAAAAATCGATATTTTTGTTTATTTGTTCAAAAACCATATATTGATTAATCTTCAGATTTTTTTGATGCAAGCTGAAGTCAATAATAGAATCGTAACCACTTTTTTTCTTTTTGAAGCTGATAAATTTTCGGTTGATGGTATCGGTTGGGTTGAACGATTTATTTAATAAGATAATACTATTATTATCGGGCGAAATAAAATAGTAACGGCTATGGTTTAGTTGTATAATATTGCTAAGTGTGTAATGCAAAGTATCGGTTTTATTGCTTATTGGGTCAAAAAGTATGTTTCCAAATGAAAATTTATTTATATCAGGCAAATAATTAAATTCTACTTCATTAATTTTTTCCGTTATTCGAAATATTACATCCAGTTTGTTATCCTTGTATTTTAATAGAAGCTTTTCCTTATCTGCAATGCAACCTATGTATATACAGTCTCTACTATAATCATAAAACAATAAATTCAACATCAGTAAGTTAGGGATGAGTTGCTTAATATTGTGATTTATAGGCTTGTAGTGATGAAATTGAGTAAGGCTGGTTTTGGATAAAACCCATATATCGCCGTGTTTATCTTCAGCCAAATCCTGAGTATGAACATCGAGTAAGCCTTCTTGATAACCGAAATTTATAAAGTTTACGCCATCAAAAATACTCACACCTCCTTTAGTCCCTATCCATAAAAATTGGTTTTGGTCTATAAGAAACTCTATAATCTGATTTTGTATAAGCCCTTTTTCTGTGTTGTAATGTGTATATACAAGATTCTGCGCCAATAGTAAGTTGGGAAAAAAAATGGCTATGTAAAAAATTATTTGGCGTTTCATTTTGAATCTAGGCGAAAACAAATATAAAAATATTCTTCTTAGTTAGAATATTTTTAGCAAACAATTTGCAAAGAAAATGCAATTAGTTACTAATGTATTTGTTTAATGATATTTAGTAATTGCTATTTTGATTTAGCGCGATAGCCCAACTGTAAATTATAACATATTTAATTTTAGCATTAAAGCTTGATAATGAAATGTTGAATGCATTTATTGTGCGTTTTTAGCATATTTCCATCTCTTGTGCGACCATACATAAAGCTCAGGTTGGGCTTGTACATCTTCTTCGAGGGTTTTGCTAAATAAACGGATAATTTCGCCATCTGGCAACTGGCTGGGAATTAAAGTAATAATTTTGAAGGTGGCTTTATAATGATGCCTTTTTACTTTACGAATAGATAGGTAAATGATGGGGGCGTTTTTTTCTTTGGCAATTTTTTCGGGTCCAGGGTAATAGGCCGTATCTTGACCCAAAAATGTACTCCAGATGGCTTTATCCCTTGGCGGACATTGGTCGCTTACCAGACCAACAATGTAAGGTTTTTGTTCGTTTTCCAGTTCTTTTAACCTGCGGAAGGTTTCTTTCATGGGCACGGTTTTAGACCCAAATTTTTCGCGGGTTTCCTTCATTATCTCGTTCCAGAATTTGTTTTTTAGTGGTTTATAAACGGCCAAAACCATATAATCGGTATAAAATGGCAAAGAACTTGCCCATTCCCAGTTGGCAAAATGCCCGCCAAGCATCACAAGGTTTTGTCTTTGCTCAAAAAAAGGTTTTAGAATTTCGGTATTCGTGTATTCAATATGTTCTATATATTGCTTTTTACTAAAACCCCGAACCCTAATGGTTTCAAACATTAAATCGCTGAAATGAAAATAAAAACGACTGGCAATTTTGTTGATTTCGTTTTCGGTTTTTTCCGGAAATGATCTGCGTAAATTACTTATTATTAAATTGTAGCGATATTTGAATACATATCGCATAAGCAGAAAAATAAGAAAATTAAAAAAGTCGGCCAATACAAAAGGGGTGAAGCCAATGATATTAATAACTATTTTGCTGATGCGCTCTTTAAAACTCATTTTTGTATGATTAATTTACAAAATTAAAAAAAAACGAACTAAATCCAAGCCGCATAAATCTACGGAGCTACTGCATTGAAAAAATAGACCTGGGGAATACCTGGTTTGTTATTCTTATGAAAATCAGCGAAGAGAATTATTGAATTAGGCATTTAGGTAATAGCGCAAAAAATATGCAAGCAGATGAATTAATTTAAACCTAAACTGAGCGATTAGTGCCATAAAACATAGGAGAATATTTGTTTATACAA